>JAYEPB010000159.1:0-23132 GCA_034723595.1 Nanobdellota archaeon | reverse complement strand
TTTGTTCGTCTCCACGAACAAAGCTTACGCTATTTTCGTGCAAGAAAATAATAGCGCAGTTTCGTCCGCAGTATATACTGCGGCGAAGCCGCTATAAATTTTTTTCTAGAATAAACGACCTAAAGGTAGGGGAATTAAACCCCTAGTTCACTGCGCTCACATTAATAATTATGGGTTTTTTGTTTTTGTATATCTACAACTTTCTGAGATTAGCTAGAATTTTAGATGAAAATCCCTTCATCCCATATTTTCCAGTTAATAATATTGTTACTTGGTTTTGTATTGTTTCTTTATCTAAGTGAAGATATTCTTTAAATGCTAATTCCATCTTAACTTTCATACGACCTAGTTCATTAAAGTTTTTCTGCGCAATCCCTCGTTCTTCTAATAAAATTTCAGATTTTAGAACATTTGTTTCAAAGTTATGCCAGAGATTAATTCCTTCTTTTAATATATTTAATCTTAGGATGATATTATTCTTTCCAGATTTATTTTTTTCATAAATCTTTTGTTTTTCTCTCACTTTTTTCAAATATAAACGATAATTTAATAAGTATAGACTTTCAGAATACTTAATATAGTTATTTTTTAACAAAAGAGGTGAATCGTAAGATGAAGAAAAAAACAAAAGTAGGTTTAGGGATTGCTGCTACAGGTATTGCTGCTGTGACAGCTGCTGCTGTAATTGCTAAGAAAAAAGGGCTTAATAAAAAAGCGCTTAAAAAAGTAAATGAGATTAGGGTTAAATCTGTAAGAATGATAAAAGAAGCAGAACTCAAAGCAAGAAAGCAGGCAAAAGATATTCAGGCAAAAGCAAAGAAACAGATCCAGGACACGATATTGGTAATTCCTGCTAAAAAAGCAGTGCCAAAGAAGAAAAAAGTTGCTGCTAAAAAGCCTGTGAAAAAGAAAGTTGTGAAGAAAAAGGCAGTGAAAAAGAGATAATTTTTTATCAGGATTTCAGGAGATTCAATAAATTTCCTGATATCTTATTATAATTATGAATCAAAAAATGGAAGATAAAATTGTGATTGTTGATTTTGCAGGTACATTGATTAAAGCAGAAATAATAGAAGAAGCAAATAAATTTAGAGCAGAACTTCTCCAGAGAGGATTGCCTTCAAAAGATGAGCATGCAATTCCTGAGGAATTATATAAGATTAATAGAGAATTTGTTGAGAGCCTGACTGGAATCACTAAGGATATGATTATCAGATATAGGAAGAATGATTTTGAAGTTATGCAACTTAGCGCTGAAGACTGCCAGAATCAGATATCCACAAACTTGTTTCAAATTGGTATGTACATGGCGGCAAAAAAATATGGTCTGAATATTATTCCTGAAGGATTGATTGAGCAATTGCAAAGAATAAGAGATGCCGGATACAAAATTGCGATTGTTTCTGGAGTGAGGACTGATATTATTTCAGGCATGCTGCAGATTGCAGGTATGCCTTTTGAATTTGATGATATCTATGGTCAGCCGCCGATTCTTGGAGCAGATGAATCAGCTGATATTAAAGAATTAAATCTTTGCGGAGAGATTGTTTATCTATTGGGAGATAAGATAAGTGATCTGGAAAGAGTAAAAGGAACTGGAACTAAATTAATATTTGTGAAATGGGGTCATCCTGCAGGCAGCGAGGAAGAATATGCAGATTATTCTATAGAAAAGCCTGAAGAACTTGCAGAGATAATTCAGTAAAATAAAAATCATGGAAATATTTAATATGGAAAAAGAAAAAACCCAGATATTTTACATTCATGGCGGAATGACTTTCAAGAATAAGAAAGATTATTTGCATTACTTGAAAACCAGGAAAATATTAATTGAAGGAAAAATACGCTGGAGTGAGGATTATCTGGATAAGAAGTTGGGGAAATATTGTGAGATTATTAGACCACGTATGCCTCTACAAGATAATGCAAAATATGAAGAATGGAAAATTCATTTTGAAAGATATTTCCCTTATTTGAAGAACAATATTATCTTGATTGGTCAATCTTTAGGTGGAATTTTTTTTGCAAGATATTTATCAGAAAATAAGTTTCCCAAAAAGATATTGTCAACTTATTTGATCTGTCCGCCATTTGATAATACTTTACCTTTGCCTGAAGAGGATTTAGTAGGTGGTTTTAAACTTAAATCAGATCTTTCAATGATTGAAAAAAATTCCCCAAACCTTAATCTATTATTCTCAAAAGATGATGATTCTGTTCCTGTATCTCATGCAGAAAAATTCAGAAAAAAATTAAAAAATGCAAATATCATAATCTATAAGAGTAAAAATGGACATTTTAGTATATCTGAATTTCCAGAAATTATCGAAATGATAAAAGATAATCTGAAAAAAAATAGAGACTTTTGTTTTTGAACTCTAACTCTTTTTCGTTTTACTTCACGCAATTCTCAATTATTTTAATACTTAAATCTGTTGCATCAACTTCTGCTTTGCAGTTGATAGGAATAAAAGCATTTGGGCAATAATGTCCAAATTCATTAATCTTTAAGATTGGGAAATCATAATCTTTTGTAACATCAAGGACAATATCTTCAAAATTTACCTTATTTCCATTTTTATCTATTTTTGGATTCTTATCTAAGTATTTCTTATCCTGAAACCCATAAATATATCCCCCGACTATGCCAGATATCTTATCAAAAACACCAATCTGTTTTAGTTGTGTCAATTCATAAATTATATCATTAATACCAGAAGTATAGCTCTCAACAAACAAGATTTTTTTATTGAAATCAGGAAAGTATTTTGTTCCTGCAAGTTTAAGAATAGAAGTTATGTTGCAGCCAATAATGCTGCCTGTTGCTTTTCCTTTGCGGATACACTTCCATTCAGAAGATCTCTCAATAATGCCTATTTCTCCTTTGATTAATCTTTCATTGAAAGCTTTTTTTGAATATTCAAAATCAAAATCAGTAGCTTTTCCCAGCTTAGGGTCAGGTGCATGAAATGTAATTAATCCAGTCATTTTATTGATTGCCAATGATAAGAGGTCTATATCACTTTTGCCCATGAAGATTTTGGGGTTATTTTTGATTAATTCATAATCTAAAAAATCCAGAATTTGATTTGCAGTATCTCCTCCTTGAGCGCACCAAATTGCCTTAATCTTTTCATCACTGAACATATGATTGATGTCTTCAGCTCTCTGCTCAACAGTACCGCCTGAAACACCATATTTATCTATAGAAAGAGCATTTTTTGCATAAATAACATTAAAACCTAACTGGTTAAGATAATCAATTGTGTTATCAAATAAATATCTCTGGTCTTGTGTAATCGGTTTTGAAGGTGTTACTATACCAATAGTATCTCCTTTTTTGAGCTTTCTCGGAATCATAAGAATCAATCTCTCTTTGTTAATATTTCGCATCCATCATCTGTAACCATAAGTGTATGCTCTGCCTGTGTAACAATGCCTTTATTCTGATCAAGCAGAGGAGGATAATCCCTGATTACTCCTAAATTGAGCATTTCCTTTAATGCAAAATTGACCTTGATTGCAGGAAATTTCCTTAACAGCCATCTTGTTGTAAATGGAAGATCTTTATATTTTAAGATTTCAGCAAGCACCTGTCTTGTGAATATGTTCCTTACAGGCTTTTTCCTGACCAGAGCAAATATTGTGCTCTTATCAGATTCATATATCATGCCTGCGCCGTTTGTTGCGAATGGCTCAATTGCTATTATCTGGCCTGCTTTTAGTTGTGTGCTATCGTTTGTATCATAATTAGGGATTGTAGGCTTGCAGTGGATATTATATATATCAAGACCATGACCCCCAAGATTATGGATAGGTGAGAAATTGTATTTTGTTATAGAATCCTTGATTACTCTTCCTATCTGCCCTAAAGTTACTCCTGCTTTTACTGTCTTTAATGCATTATCAAGCGCTTCTTCACTTGCCTTGACAAGTTCAGTGTTATTCCCGCTAAGATCAATTGTTCTGGCATTATCTCCAATTGCCCCATTTACATGCACTCCAACATCCAGGCTTGCAACCTGATCTTTAAATATGATGTCATCATCCAGATTTGGACAGAAATGAGCAGCTATTGCATTACATGATATCTGCGCAGGAAAAGCGATTTCCCCCCCCATTGTGATTATCTCCTGTTCTACGCTGTCTACAACATCAATAAGCTTTATCCCTGGTTTTATTTGTTTTAATCCGAATTGGAGTGCTTTGGCAGCAAGTTTCCCTGCTTCTCTCCAATCATCAATATTTTCAGGATATTCCATATTAGGTTATAGTAAAATAGCTTATGTATAAAAATGTTATGTTATTAAAAAAGATTCTTTGAAAATTTTTTAGAGGTATTTAAAGGTAATATGGAATAGTTTTTTGTTCAATAGATTATAGCAACAACAACCCTTTGTATCTGCTCAAACCTTATCTTTCCAGGATCCTGCATCTTATTGTTGTCTCCTTTCATCCTGCAGAACCATCCTTCTTCATCTTCTCCAATCTCAACAACCCTGTGAATTATTGTGCCTTCAGCATATTTTGACTTGTATGAAACTATGTCTCCTTCATGTATCTGATTGACTGATGTAGGTTTTATTTCTATAGCATGAGAGTCTGCATCAATCACAGGATCCATAGAATTTGTGTCTGTAAATCTTGCCCATTCTGCATCCTTAATGTCAATGATTATTCTATCCTTGAAAACATGGATCTCACTCTCTTTTATATGGTCAAAAGGAGATATTTGCTCTGGCGGTTCATTAAAAAAAAGAGAGACAGTATCTGTGATTGTTTGAGATAATGTATCGTCTGTAGGGCCTTCTTTTAGACTTATTATCTGATCAGTATCTTGAAGATTATTATAAGAAATCTGAGAGTATGCACTATTTACGCACCATCCTGCAATAAATACAATCACCATAAACAATATTGTTTTTTTCATTTTTGTTGAGTAATAGTATAATCTTGGTTGTTACTACATTCAAATAACTAATTCTAAACCCAGAGAGAGGGATGAGTATATAAACCTTTCGATTTAAACTACCTATCAGTAGTGACTTAGGAGGAGAGAGGTTTTATTATAGAAATAGCATGTCAAAATAATAAGAGAATAATAAGAAGTGAGCAAATCCCTGTTAGCTGCTTATATTTTTTAGCATCTTATTTTCGATTATAAGATCCTCGATAATTTTATCCTTGTCTTGAAAAGTTTCTTTCATATCTTCTATAGTGCTATTCATGTCATCTATTGTGTGATTCATTGTCTTTATCTTATATTTAAGCTGCATATCTCTGTAGTTGAGCTCATCTATGTATATGATCAGTCCGACTATGAGAGTCATTGTAAAGCCTATGAACATTGCATTAAGGAAAATTTTGCTGGCTTTTTTCTCAATTATTTCTACTTTATTGGCATTTTTTGTAATTTTGGCAAGATTCTTAATATTCTTGATGCCTATGTAGATCATGATTGGTATGCTGACCAAAATAAGAACCATTTCAATAATCAGGACATACATCTGCGGCTCTTTTATGAATATATCAGCTGTAGCATCATAATAGTGGCCATGCAGAAACACATTCATCAATATGCCAAATATGCCAAATAGCGCAGCAAGAGCTGTGGCCAACCCTATTATCTCCAGCCAGTGTTTCCATCGCATATTATGCTTTATGAATGTATCTATTTAAATATTTTTATGTTTAGGGATTAGCATTTTTTAAATTCAATTCTTATGCCAATTTTCAATAATTAGACTGAAAGATGAACATTTAAATATATTTTAATTCTTTTAATTTATGATAAATTGCCTTAAACATTAATTCATAACCTTTAGAATTTGGGTGCAATCCATCAGTATAATAATCTTCTAGTCTGACATCTTTAAATATATCTCTTGGGCCAAGAAATGGAAGATTATATTCTTTGCATAGTTTTTTAAGTCCCCTATTGTGGGATTCAACATGTTCAGCTCTCTGTGGTAAAACTTTTTTAAACTTTGTCTTCATAGATAAAGGATTTAACCCTAAAATCAGCATTTTCTTTTTACTTTGAGATAAATATATAAATAATTTGTGATAAACTCTCATCCTTGCTTTTTTCCCAATCTCAAATTCTTCTTTCTTAGCATTATTTAGCATACTTCTACTATCCCCATGAGCTACCTGAAGAATAATAACATCTGGATTTCTATATAGCACTTCAGAAAAAAATCGATGTAATAGGTCTAAGGATGTTTCCATTCCCATTCCAAGGTTATATACTCGATTTTCCCCAACTTTTGAATTTTTGAGAATCTTTTGCTGAAGCCTGCCAGCCCAGCCGCTCAGGCCTAATTGATCTCCTTCTCCTTCAACAATACTATCTCCTATGCAGACAATTTTGACCATATTTTCTGATAATTATGAAGATATATAAAAGACTTGTGTAATTCTCTCTTTATGACTCCTATTTATTCTTACTTGGTTTATTTTTTCAACCTTAGCTTTTTAAACAGGAGAATTACTATTAGGATTTATGATAACAAATGCAACAAATGTGATTGCAGAAAATGTATCAACATTATCTTATTTAAAAGATGATTTGGCACCAAATGTCATTGCTAGGCTATTAGAGCTTCTTACAGCGCCCAAACAGAATCCTGATATGATATGGATGGTCTCTCCACTTATCGTGACTGTCCTTCTTATGACATTCTATTTTGGCAAATATGGGACAGAGGATATAGGATGGAATACTGCAGTTGGAAACAACCTTGTACTTTTATTTGTGTCAGTGGATCTTCTAAGGCAGATATATAATGGACTTGGAAATGGTGTTGTTGGGGCTACAATAATGAATTATGAGATGTATCCTATAAAAACAGCATTATCATTAGTTATATTGTTTATTGCACTTATATTGCTTTTCCTGAATTTCCTGCATGCAATACCCAAGAGAATATCATTTTTCCTCTCTTCTCCGCTTCCTATAAACCTTACAGCATATATAGCTATGGCAATCGTCTATACAAATGTGGTGTTTGATGGCACCACTGTTATCGCTGGGCTTGTACTGTTCTTTATCCTTCTCGGGATAATACAACTGCTTAAATTCATTGAGAGATTAGTGCTTGAGTGGTCCAGCGGCAAAGGCTCAATATTGCCAAAGACATATACCCATCAGCATGAAGGAGACATGGCAAAAGAGGCAGTGGTAGAAAAGTCTTCAGATAAGGAAAAAAAGCCTGAGAAAGAAGAGAAAAAAGTCGAAAATAAGAAAAAAGAGAAGGAAGAAAAGAAGAAATAAGGGAAAGATAGAAAAATGAATTTATATATTAATTTTTTATTTAAATCCTCTCATGATCCATAAAGCTGTATGAACTGTTTTTGCCGATTATGATATGGTCAAGGACTTCTATGCCAATCAGCTTTCCTGATTGTTTCAGCTTTTTTGTTATATCAATATCATCATCGCTTGGCGATGGGTCTCCAGATGGATGATTGTGCGCTATTATTATGGCAGAGGATGATTCTATTATGGCTGGCTTGAATATCTCTCTGGGGTGGATTACGCTGTTGTCAAGCGTGCCTATAAATATCCTTTCCTTTTTTATGAGATTATGCCTTGTATCCAGCAGAAGGACAATAAAATGTTCTTTGTCAAGACTTTCCATCTCTGGAGCAAGTATATTGACAGCATCTCTTGATGACTTGATTGATATTTTATCCTGCCATGTGGGTGAGGTGCATCGTCTTCCAAGTTCAAATGCTGCGATAAGCTGGCATGCTTTGGCTAATCCTATTCCTTTGATTTCCTGGAACTGGCTGAGCCTTTTTGCTCCAAGTTCATTTAGAGGAAACTTCTTTAATAGCCTATTTGCTAAAGTTACAGCATTCTCTTTCTGTGTTCCTGTTCTGAGGATAAGACCAATAAGCTCTGCGTTGCTTAGAGACTCGTGACCGTACTTTAGCAGCCTCTCCCTTGGGCGCTCTGATGCAATCATGTCTTTTATGCGGAGTTGCATATCAGATGAGGATAGCTTATCGTTTATATTGTTTGCATAAGAATTTCCGGAAAATATTCGAAGAAGGCATTTTCTTAGAGGGCTCAATAACCCAATTGCCCTAAACTGGCTGCCTGACAATACGATAGTTTTTCATTTCCTCATAACGCACTTATCATATAGATTACTTAAGCCATACCTGGAATCATATTTCCTCTTAAGCTTATCATAGCTTTTTTTATTATATAAATCCCAGAATTCTTTCTCTGTATAAAATGAAGTAGAATATAATGATTTTTTGCCTTGCAATTCCCTTACTTTGTTCTCTACCTTTTGATTATAATACCCTTCTTTCTGCGTTGTCTTTACCATGTCCCAAAATCCAAAATTAATGTATAATTTGGAATAATCCATATCATATAAATCATAAATTACAGTTGTGTCATATGCATGGGTAGGGCATACCCATATTGGCTTTATTCCAATCTCTTTGTGGAAAAATGCAACAAATTCTTCACAGTTCTCAATAGGAACTTCAATATCCTGCACAACAGATTCTGATTTTTGCGTTCTTAATATCTTTCCTAACTTTTCTCCAATCTTATATTTGCTATTCCATTTCCGTATCTTCCAGTAGGTTGTTGATTTCAAAAGCCACTTGCCTGCCAGAAATCTTAAAATCATATTTTGCGCGCCAAAATGTTTTGAGCACCAAAACCAGTCTGAATCCCATCTCCAGATATAATCAGAGATTGTTAAATAATCAGTATTCTTGCTTTGAATAGACTTATAATAGATATTCAAATATTTATAATTGCTTACATATGGCGCTTTGTCCACAAACTTGCCTAATGTGATATACAACTCGTGCTCATTGAAAATTGTGCCGTCAATAAAATCAAATAAATCTTTTTGCATGCATAGTTGCTGCAACTTATTAAAATAATCTTTCGCACCAGCAAATTTAAGATGAGTAATTTGCACATACTTCTTTACAGGAATAAGCCTGACTTTTAATTTAAGCGCATAACCCAGTGTGCCATAAGAATTTGGAAAGCCAAAAAACAAGTCCTTGTGCTTATTCTCCGCTGTGCAGATTGCTATGCTGCCATCACTAAGCAGAATCTCCATCTCTGTAATTGTCTCATGAACCAGCCCATATTTAAAAGAAGAAGATTCAATTCCTATCCCAGTTACTGCTCCTCCGAGGGTTATTGATTTTAATTCTGGAACAACTGTTGGCATGACTCCATGTTTCAATGTTTCTTTAACCAGTTCTTCATATGTTATCATGCCTTCAACTTCTGCAATAAGATTTTCTGCATCAATATTGATAACATTGTTAAACTCGCGAACATTGATAATAGAGTGATTATTTTTGCGATGCCTGAATAGATTGGATGTTGATTTTCCCAGCCTGACTTTTTTGTTATCTTTTATCTTTAAGGCAAATTCTTCTATCAACTGCTTTTTTTTTTTTTCATATCCTGCTAATCTCTGCTTATACCTCATCGGACTGACTCATACCCTTTTGGTAAACCATCCTTGGAAAACACAATCTGCCAAAGTTGGGCTTGCCTTGCTCTGAATAGACCTGCGCAGGATAATAAATAGAATTCCCACATCCTATAAAACCGCTCACCATATGCCTCCTTGAAGAAGTGCCAGTTTTTCTTGAAATTATTATGCCAAGCCATTAAAGTCTTGTCATAATCAGCACCAAAATTGTGCCAATCTTCCATAATAAAACATCCTTCAGCTGCTGTACTAATCTGTTTTACAGAAGGAATCATACTATTTGGGAATATGTACTTATGAATCCATGGGTTGATACTGGTAACAGAGATATCCTTGCCAATAGTATGCATCAGAAATAAGCCATTCTTTTTAAGGCATTTATGTACGAGTTTCATTAAGGCCTTATAATTCTTATAACCTACATGTTCGCACAGTCCAATAGAAACAACCTTATCAAAAGTGCCTTTGGCAAACCTATAATCTTTCTCAATTATTTCCACTGGCAGATCCTTACATTTTTCTCTTCCATATTTAACTTGCTCTTTAGAGATATTATAAGCAGTCACATGACATCCGTATTTTTCAGACATATATTTACTTAATCCCCCCCAGCCATTGCCAAGTTCAAGCACTTTTTCATTTGGTTTTAGCTGTAATTTCCTGCAGATAAGATTCAATTTATGTTCCTGAGCCTCCTCAAGATTTTTGGCGTTTTTCCAATATCCGCAAGTGTATTGCATCTGCTTATCCAGCATCTTCTCATAAAAATCATTGCTCAGATCATAATGCAGTTCTGCTACTTTCTTTGATTTTGAAAAAGTCTGCATATTAAATACTCTTGAACTAATAATAGATGCAACATGCCGAGGGGTGATAACTTTTTGATCTAATTTTACTGATAATAATCTGCCAATAAACTCATCGAGTTTTTCAACATCCCACCATCCGTCCATATATGATTCTCCCATTGCAAGAGATCCGCCTGATAGCACTCGCGAATAGAATTGTGTATTATGCACTTTGATATCATAAGGATTTTCACCATTAATCTTGATTCCTGCAAGATCCAAAAATTCCTGAATTGTTTGTTTTACTTTATTTACTTTTTTTTTAATCATGATATTCACCTTTTTCATAAAAAGCTATACTCATTTATATCTTTTTTGTCTATTTTTATCTAACCATTCATTTAAAGCTTTGTAGAATTTTCCATTAACCTCTAAATCTTTTTTTATGAGAGACTCATTTTGATTTTTTACTATCTCTAAACTTCTTTCTGGAGTGAAAATCTTAATAGGTTCTACTGCAATTTTGGTGTCTGATTTTCCATCCCATTTATTTATGTGAAAGAGATTCTTTAGACCCCTGTCCCAGGTAGCGTCTAAAATTTTCCAGGAATTATTAAGATATATCTCCAGATATGTATGTGTGCAATCACCATCATGGGAAATCTTCTTTAATTCTTTAGGAAGATTTGAACTGCTCCATAAGAAAATGCAGACACTATATCTGACTTTATAACCTTGTTTTGTCAGCAGATTGAACAATTTTTCATGCTTGCCTCTACAGCAATTGTCTTCTTCACTCCATCTCAAGGCAATTCTGTAAGGAATATCTCTGATTGAATTAAATGATGAGATTAAATTCATAATATTGAATAGATTGGGATATATTTATAACTTTCGTTTAGAATGGCTAATACGAAATTCCTTGATAAAAGCGAACTTGAAGAAATTTACTGGTAAAAACCGAAACATTTATCGTTAGTAAGACATTTTCTATTCAAAATGGCTAGTATAAGAGTAGTAAATCTTGTTGTGACAACTGATTTGGAACATAAATTGCACTTGGAGAGAATTGCATCCACATTACATAATGTAGAGTATAATCCTGAGCAATTTCCTGGATTAATCATGAGAATAAAAGAACCCAAAACCTCAGCGTTGTTGTTCTCATCCGGCAAGGTTGTCTGCACAGGGGCAAAGAACATTTCCAGCGCAGGGAAGTCAATCCACCATATAATTGATGCTCTCAAAAAGGTGAATATCAAAATAATAATAAAACCAGTGCTTAAAATCCAAAATTTAGTTGGAGCTGGGGAGTTAGGTTTTGATATTAATCTAAATGGACTTACAATGAAACTTAAAAATGTTGAATATGAGCCAGAACAGTTTCCTGGGTTAGTATATAAAATAAAAGAACCATTTTGCGCAAGTTTTCTCTTATTCTCTAATGGAAAAATTGTCTGCACAGGCACTAAAAGCGAAGAAGAAATGCATGCATGCCTTGAACAGTTGATTGTTGATCTGAAAAGGGTTGGCAGTAAGTAAAATTGAAAAAAGTACCCAATTAATCCAAGTTTTCCCACAATAGATCAAACATCATTTTGTGAGTTGCATAGAAGTTTTTTTCATTTATTAATATCCCTATTGGTTGTTTTTCTTCTAAAGAAATCATTGCTATTTTTCCATTATACAACCATGTTGCAGTTCTGATTTTCTTCTTGATCAGTTTATATGGAGCATTTCTATCCAAAGGTTGAATATCACTAATTATTCTTACTTTGATCCCTTTTTTCTTTCTTCTATCAACAAAATGAGGGAGGTAATATTTAAAAAACTTAAATAGATGATTAGTTGAAGCTATGCAGGAAAAACTTTTAGCTTCAGCAAGAATATTTTCGAAAATAGATTTGAGTCCATCTTTTCCAGAATATACTTCGACATTTGGTCGTTTTCCAACACTTTCTGAAAGAGAATTCAGTTCAGGCAGAATTTTCCTGACTAAGGTTTCTTTTTCTCTAAGAATATCAATCAGTTTATTTGGTTGAGTTGCCTGATAAAACTTTTTCCCTGATTGAATTGTGTAACTGACAAACCCCTTTTGTTCAAGAGATCTTAAAAAATCATATGTTGAAGTCCTGTTTAATCCTGCAAAATTCGCAATCTTCTGAACAAGACAGCTGCCTAATTGAAGATTTGCGAGATATATTTTGATTTCTTTATCGTTTAGTCCAAGTGATCTTAGTATCTCTATGTCCATAGAACAGGGGATTCTACAGAGCTATATAAATATGTTGTTTTTTATCCACAACATTTTATTATATACTCTCTCGCACTCTCATTGAATTATGAAAAAAAAGCAGCTTTTGTTTAAAGGATATCATTTCCCTATGGAATCTTATTGGGATAATAATCATAATGGGGGTTTTACACAGCTATCTTTAGATTTATCTTCTAATTGTAATTATCGCTGTGATTGGTGTTTTAATAAGGAACTGCTAAATAGAGATAACTCTCATCTGCTTAATTTAACTAAGAAAAGGTCATTGTTAGAAGAATCTATTGAATTTGGAGCTAAAACTCTAGTCATTCCAGGCACTGGTGAACCAACTTTGGACCCTGATTTTTATCCTCTTATTGAGCATGCATATGATTTGGACATGATTTCTGTTGTATACTCAAATCTAACTGGCAATCTTAATAAAGACAGGATTAGCCAATTGCATGAGCAGAATGTTTCAATAGGCATTAAATTGGATTCTTTAAAACCAGAATATTTTGCGCGGCGATATCATGTGAGTGAAAAGCTGTTTGACAAGTACATGAAAAATTTAAATTCAATTGTTTCTGCATATAAGGATTCAAAGGAACATACTTCTCAGGGAACAGTTTATCGGGCAATAGCTAATATGGTCTTAACACATGAAAATAAAGAAGAACTGCCAGAGATATCAGGATTTTGCGAAAAAAAGGATTTGCCTTTATTTGTGCGACCTGTTAAACCAGTTACCTGGGCAAAAAATAATCCCAGAACATGGAGGGAAATAGGGAATAAAACTGGGGAATATACTCCAGATAAGGAATTAGTCAAATTAGCTCATGAATATAATACATTATTTTCCCCATCCAGCACATTGAAAAACCACTGTGCGATTTATTCTTTTGGATTGACAATCAAGAACAATGGAGATATCCAGATCTGTCCTGACCATCATGATTCCAGAGGGAGATTTGGTAATATAGCAGATGTTGATATGAAAGAGGTAATGAAACAATTGAATTCATCAAGGATAATCAAACCAGGTTTTTGCATAATGCTGCCTGATATAGAACATAAATTTTGAATAATATAGTTGATAAAAAGACTCTTTCTTTATCAAACAGACCATTATGAAAACCAGAATTAAGTTAATTCTCACTTTTGAAAAGCTAATCCCACTTCTTTTTCCATTCCCTCAATATAATCTAAGTCAGAAAGCTCTTCTGGTTTAATCCATTTATAATCTTCAAAATCATCAGGTATTATTACATTTTCTGATTTTGCGATCACTTCAAAACAAAAACCAATCACATTTTTATCATCAGGCCTGATAAAAGTAAAATCTTTGAGATATTTTTTATAATCTTCAATCTCTAACCCAGATTCTTCTAAAACTTCTCTTTTTAAAGTTTCTAATACTGTTTCGCCTTTTTCTGCCTTTCCACCAGGGAATGCCCATTTTCCAGGATATGCAATCTCACCCATATGCCTTTTCAGAACTAAAAACTTATTTTTTGAAGAATTTTTTATTAAGGCAGTGATTGCTACGATATGCAGTTTATCTTCCATTGTATTGATTGAATTACAATTCTTTATAAAATTTACTGAAATTATGTATAAATATTAGACATCTACATGGACAGGATTTGTAGTTTTTCTATAATCCTTAAGAGAATGATACTGGTCTAATATCTCAATAAGATCTTTTCTTTCTAATTCCGGATTTAACTTGTGGGCTAGGATCATCTGCGCCTGGCTCATTGCATAAACAGGACCTTTAGATAAGCGCATTTCAGTTGTTCTTACAACCAGGTCAATTTGAGGTATTAATCTCAGCTTACAAAACTCCTGATAATCTCTTGCACACTCAAATGCCTCTTTTTCATCAGTTTCAAGATCATAGCCTAATAAATTTCTGACAATCCTAGGATTATTCCTAGTCTGAATTTCTAAATCCTGACAAATTTCTTCCAATTGTTCAGGCAGCTTGTAAGAATGGTCGATATAAATAAATTTTAAGCTATTATTTGTAAAAAAGTTATTGTCATGCAATTCTGTAAATTTATCAATTAATATATCATAAATAGGTTTAAGGCTGCCATCTGTTCTTTCATGCGTGTATTTTGACATGAGATGCACAGTTAATTGATCCCACTTGTTTTCCAAGAGAAAAAAATCTGCAAATAATTCTAATTTTTCAGCTCCTTTACGATATGCATCTTTAAGGCTAATTCCCTCTTTTCTACTGTATCTTCTATTTCCATCTGGCATAAATAATAAGTGTTTCATCATGATTATCCCTTGATGATGCCATATCCAATCAGCCTGAATCTTGTTCCAATCTGTCTGGAGATTGTTACTCTTGCTCCAGTTTCTGCGCATACAGGCAGCTTGAGCTTGCAGGCAAACCCCTTTTTTCCTAATTTGGTCACAACACCTATTGTTGCAGATGAATTCACATTAAGCATAAGCGGCTCCATCATCTTAATCGGTTCCACAATAAGGTCATTTTCTGAACCAACAACCCTTTTGAGAAGGTGCATATCAAGATCAAGATTCTGCCAGACTTTTGGCAATGTCCCAGGGTAGCCGACCAGAGTTCCTGCAAGATTATCTGACTTGACAATCGCAGGGTCAAGTGATGTCATTACACCTATTGAGCCTCCTGGACCTGCTTCATTTACATCTATCCCTCCGGTTTTTATGGCTGTTATCTTTGTAAGAATAGGCTTATATATTACCTGGTTATGTTCCATAAGTTTTCTTCCAGGTCTTATCTCAATTTCGTCTCCTTTTTTTAAAATACCTTGCTGAAGGCTTCCTCCCAGGACTCCTCCTACAATATCACTTGATCTGCTTCCTGGCTTATTTATATCAAAGCTTCTTGCGATGAACATAATAGGATCTTTTTTTGAATCTCTTTTTGGAACAGATATATTTTCCTGGATTGCTTCAATCAGCAGGTCTATATTGACACCATGCTGAGCTGAGATTGGGATTATTGGTGCATCCTTATAATCAGTATCCTTAAGGAATGCTTTTATTTGCTTATAATTCTTCAAAGCCTTTGCTTTATCAACAAGATCAATTTTGTTTTGGACAACAATGATGTTCTTTAGACCCATTATCTGGAGAGCTGTAAGATGCTCTCTTGTCTGCGGCTGAGGGCATTCTTCATTAGCAGCAATAAGCAGTATTGCTCCATCCATGATTGTTGCTCCGCTAAGCATTGTTGCCATCAGGCTTTCATGACCAGGAGCATCAACAAAACTGACTTGTCTTACAATCTCTGTATCTCCCATGCATTTCATGCATTTTTCACTTACTGTATAAGACTTGCATTTTTTACATCTTCTGAATGTTGTATCTGCATATCCAAGCCTTATTGTGATTCCTCTTTTGATTTCTTCAGAATGGGTGTCTGTCCATTTGCCGCTTAATCTTTCTGTAAGGGTTGTTTTTCCATGATCCACATGCCCAACAAGACCTATATTTATATCTGGCTGCATATATTCAGCTTTTTTCTGGTTTGTTGTCTTTGCTGCTGCTTTTTTTGCCATGTTTATTCCTTCTTTTCTTCAGACTTTTCTTCAGCTTCAGATTTAGCTTCTTCTTCAGGAGCTTTCTCTAATGGCTCTTTTCCTGCTTTTAATATCTTAAGATTTATTTGTGAAATCTTTTCATGCACTGTATTGCCGCAGACAGTTTTCCTTTGCCTGACGCCTTTCCCTTTCTCCTTAAGTCCTACTCCTGAAATTGCGAGTATTTTCTTTCTTGCAGATCCTTTTACATCATAACGCATAGGAAATCCGCAATCGTCACTTCCACCTGTGATCTCAAATTCATAGCCCTGAAGACCTAAAACTTCGCCTTTTACAACATCTTTTATCTTTTTTCCAAGAAAGAATGAAGCATCCTGATCCTTGACTTCACGCTGAGAGCATTTTCCAGTTTTAGAATCTGCAATCACTAGTTTAAATTCTGTCATATATATCATCCCCCGAGAACTGCTCTCCGGCAGCCTCAGCATAGCTCCTCAAAAAGTTCAACTTTTTGCGCTAAGGATAAGGGGTGAGTATTGATTTATAAAGGTTTTGCAATTTATTTATTTTCTATATTGAAATGAAAGTTCTGAACCTTTAATTATTTATATTTATCATAATCTTATTTAACTTAAACTTTGTCCGCCATCAACTATTAATAAAGAACCTGTGATTGCACTTGCATCATCAGAAGATAAGAAAACTATAGATTTCGCAACTTCTTCTGGTTCAATTAGACGCTTAAGATAGATATCTTTTTTGAATTGTTCAATTGATTCTTTTGGAAGAGTTTTCGCAATATCTGTATTTGTCATTCCTAGGACTACACAATTTACCCTAATGTCAGGTGCTAACTCCTTTGCCATAGTTTTTGTTAAACTGATAACAGCTGCTTTTGATGTTGAATAATCTAGTATTAGCGGTCTTCCCTGACCAGATAGACCTCTGATTGATGAGACATTGACAATTGATCCTCCATCTTTCATCAAATTTATAGCTTTTTGTGAACATAAGAACATTCCAGTAATGTTAACTGAATATGTTTTATTCCATTCATCTAAGGATAATTCTTTAATAGATTTAATCTTTACAATACCTGCATTATTTACAAGAATATCTAATTTGCCATATTTTTTGAAAATATTCTCAAACATATTGTTAATAGCTTCTTGGTTGCTTATGTCAGCTTTAATAATCATTCCATTTCCATTGATTTCATCTAAAACTTTTTGAGCTGATTTTTCATCTGTACAATAGTTGATTATGACAGTTGCTCCTTCCTGCGCAAATATTTTTGCAGATTCTGCTCCTATACCTCTGCTGGCACCAGTTATTAGAACTATTTTATTCTTAAATCTCATTTTTGACTCTCCTTCTGTTTATAAGTATGATTCTGTTCATCACTTTTTAAGTTTTGCTAATTTTAGATAAAATACTCTGTAACTAGCATTAAAAACATCAAAGTAGTGGATCGTTTTGAGAGTTTTCGATTAAGTTTAGATACTTAAGTTGATTTTACCAGACAAAAGTTTTATAAAGAATCTACTCCTTTAAAACATATCATGGAAGTGACAAGGGAAATGATAGCCCATGTGGCTGAGCTTGCGAGGCTGAATCTTACAAATGAAGAGATTGAGAAGTTCACTCCACAGCTTAAAGAAGTAATTGAAGCATTCTCACAATTAGTTGCTGAAAATACAACTGGTGTAAAGCCAAGTTTTCATCCTATTGAGATCAGGAACGCACTTAGAGAGGATTCTGTCAAAGAGTGCATAACTCAGGAACAGGCTCTAAGAAATGCTAAGCATAAGAAAGATGGCTATTTTCAGGGACCAAAGGCAGTTTAAAATGTTAAAGATTGATTTGCACATTCATAGTCTGCACAGCGGTCATGCATACGGAACTATTTATGATATAATTGAAGAAGCAAGCAAAAAAAATATGAAAATGATTGCTATAACTGACCATGGACCTTCTTTCTTTGGTTCTGCACCTGAAACACATTTTTTAATGGGTGCCAGAGCACCTAAAGAATATAAAGATGTAAAAGTCTTATGGGGATGCGAAGCCAATATCATCAATGGACAAGGCGATTTAGATCTCAGTGATAGAGTAATAAAAAGATTAGATATAATTCTTGCACAAATGCATTTGCCTACACCTTATAAAGATCTTGACAAAGAGAAAAATACAGATGCAATAATAAGATGTTTTAAAAAATATCCAATACATATATTTAGCCATCCTAATTTTATAAGCTATGATTATGACTTTGAAAAAGTATGTGAAACTGCTTGTGAAAACAATATTTTACTTGAATTGAATCTTTCAACATTGGGCAAAACAAGAAATAATAAAACCAGTTTTATTTATCTGAAGAAAATGATTGAGATTGCCAGAAAACACAACCAGAAAATTATAATTAATTCAGATGCGCATTTTTTGTCAGAGATAGGAGATGATAGTATCTTAAAAGAATATTGGGAAGAATTAGATTTAAGTGATGACATTATAATTAATAATTATCAGGATGAACTATTGGAATTTATAGGAAGTAAAAATGAATAATATCATAAGATTCAACAGAAAAAAGCTGCCTAAACTTTCAGTTAAGCCAGTTAGCATATCTTTTCTTGAAAAGAAGATGCTTGAACATTATGAATCAATGATGGAAGAAGATTTTGAAAAAACAATATTCCTTGCTGAACGCATAATTGACCTTGACAAGACAAACAAGCAGGCTTATCTTACTGCTGCTATGGCATGCTGTTATATAGATGATCAAATTACAGCAACAGAGTTCTTGGATGATATGCTTAAGGTTTATCCATCAGATATTAATGCCCTTGCGCTAAAAATGGAGATTCATGATATACTATATACTATTACTAAGAATGAACAGCATTTTATAAAAGCAATTGACGCATCATCAAAAATGCTTGAGATAAGCCCAGAATCATTCTCCAGACTTATCTCACCAATCCAGAAGATGAAAACACTCTATCCAAAAAGCAAGTGCACAGAAGATATTATTAAAGGGACTTATGAATCACTGCCTAATAGTAGACTTAAAAGACAGTATAGGAATGTGATGGACATGCCTGACTTGCATATAAATAATGTGATAAAAATATATTGATGAGAATATGAAAGCTGAAGAATTTATTGGGAAAGTGAAGAGTGGTGAGGTTGAGATAGTTGAATACATTCATAAAGTTATTGAAGAATGCAAAAAAATCAATAACAAATATCATTATTTCAATAAGATAAGTGAAGAGCTTGCATTAAAGCAGGCAGAGAATATAAAGAAGAATCCTCAAGGCAAGCTTGCTGGTCTGCCTGTATCTATAAAAGACTGCATCTGTGTCAAAGGGGTGGAGACAAGGGCTGGCAGCGCAATACTTAATGGATATAAGCCTGAATTCAATGCTACAGCTGTAAAAAAGATTATCCAGGAAGGCGCGATAATCATAGGTAAAACAGGCCAGGACGAGTTTGGTTTTGGCTCGTTTTCTACTAATATGGGAAAAGGCTTCAAAAAACCTCTTAATCCTTTTGATAAAGAAAGATGCTGCGGAGGTTCAAGCGGCGGTTGTGGAGGAATAGTGCAAAAGGCATCATTCCCTCATATCAGCCTGGGTGAATCAACTGGCGGTTCTATTGTAAACCCAGCCTCATTCTGTGGAGTTTATGGATTGTGTCCGACCTATGGTCGAGTATCAAGATACGGTCTGATAGATTATGGAAATTCTCTTGATAAAATAGGTCCAATAGCTAAGCACATAGAAGACATTGCATTAATGCAGAAAATAATCTCAGGATTTGACAAGAACGAATCAACATCTCTCAATGCTCCTGTTGATGACTATTCTGCATATATTGGAAAAGATGTCAAGGGCATGAAGATAGGTGTAATTGATTTTGGGGTTAGTGAGGATATTGATGAGCCTGTAAGAAATAAGACTCATGAAGCAATTGATAAGCTAAATGCTCAAGGAGTTAAAACAGAAAAAGTCTCACTTCCTTTTTCTAAAAAATATGGGATTCCAACATATTTCCTTATTGCTGCATCAGAAGCATCAACAAATCTTGCAAAATACTGTGGCATGAGATATGGCTCAGTTGGGGATTTGAAAGGGAGTTTTAATGAATATTTCACAAAGGTCAGGTCAGAATATCTGGGAGATGAAGCAAAAAGAAGGATAATACTTGGCACATTTGCAAGGATGGCAGGACAAAGAGATGCCTATTACATAAAGGCTGCCCAAATCAGGACAAAGGTGATTAAAGAATATAAGAGATTGTTTAAGACTTATGACGCCCTCATAAGCCCTGCTATCAACATCCTGCCGCCAAAATTTGATGATATTGACAAACTATCATTATTGCAGACATATACAATTGATACTCTTACTGTAAGCCCTAATCTTGCCGGGCTTCCGCATCTGTCAATTCCAACAGGGATTGTTGAGGGTTTGCCTTCAGGAGTCATGCTTACAGGAGATCACTTGCAGGAAGGAAAACTGATACAACTTGCCGTTGCTTTGAGGAAAGAATGACAGAAAAAATATACAATTTTAAAACTGATATCGTGATTGGACTTGAGATACATATAGAGCTTGCTACAGACAGCAAGCTATTTTGTAGTTGTGCAACTCATGCAGATAAAGATGAGCCAAATACAAGGACTTGTCCTGTATGCCTTGGGCATCCTGGATCAAAGCCTGTGCTCAACAAGAAAGCTGTTGATTATGCATTAAGGCTGTGCCTTGCTCTTGGTTGTGAAATTGCTCCTGAACTTGTATTTTCAAGAAAATCCTATTTCTATCCAGATATGTCAAAGAACTACCAGATAACCCAGTATGAGATACCTCTTGGAGAAAAAGGAAGCATTAGACTTAGTGATGGTGTTAAGATTGGGATTAATAGAGTGCATATGGAAGAAGATCCTGCTGCTCTTGTGCATCCGGCAGGTATGACTGGGTCTACTTTTGTGCTTATTGATTATAATCGCAGCGGAGATCCATTGTGCGAAGTAGTTACAGAGCCTGAGTTGACTAGTCCTGAGCAAGCAAGGGATTTCATGAAACAGCTGATTAACATATTAAGATATCTTGGAATCTTTGATGTCAATAGGTGCATAATCAAGGCTGATGCAAATGTGTCTGTCAAAGAGAGTGGTTATCAACGGGTTGAGATGAAGAATATTACTGGTTTTAAGGATATTGAAAGAGCATTGAAGTATGAGATTCAGAGGCAGAAGAAAGTGTTGAAAGATGGTGCTGTGATTAAGAATGAGACTCGAGCATGGGATGGGCAGTATGGTGTTACTCGTAGTTTACGTAGTAAAGAGACTGAGGCAGATTATGGATATATAATTGATCCTGATTTAGTTCCTATTGATATCACAAAAGAATGGGTTGATGAGGTTAAGGGGAAGATGCCTGAACTGCCTGATGAGAAAGTGAAGAAGTTCATGAATAAATTTAAGTTGAGTTTGGATGATGCTCGGGTTATTTCAGCTGATAAGGATATGGCTGAATTGTTTGAAGAGGTGGTTGGTGATGTGGATGCTGTTTTTGCAGCTAAATGGATTAGAAGGGAATTAGTTAGATGTTTGAATTATGTCAAGAAGGAGATTTGTGATGTTGATGTTAAAGAGATTATTGCTTTGTTGGGGTTGGTTGAAGGGAAAAAGATAACTGAGACTACTGGTCAGAAATTGATGGAGAAGTTAGTTGCTGAGAGGTTTGATGTTGTTGAGTATGTTAAGAAAGAGGGTCTTGAGGCTATTGGTGATAGCGGTGAGTTGGAAAAGTTCTGTGATGAGGCTATTTCAGAGAATGAGAAGGCTGTTTTGGAATATAAGGAGGGTAATGAGAAGTCTTTTAACTTCATTGTTGGTGCTGTTATGCGGAAGAGTAAGGGGAAGGCAGATCCTAAGAGAGTTCGGGAGATGTTGATGGAGAAAGTTGGGAAATAGTATTTTATTAATTTTTAATTAAATCTATATATTTCTTACAAGTTTCTTCATTATTATTTTTCCAAATTATTTTTCTATTTCCATATGTTTTAGAATCATCTAAGGCTACAATAAAAATATGATTATCACTTAGGATAATTTTCCACAATTTATCTTTGTCTAAAAAGTATTTATAACCTTTATATTCTCCCATAATGATGAAATATTTATCTATTTAATAAGATTTAGCATCTAAAATCCGGAAATTTTCTATAAATTTCAAATGTTTTTCGAAAAAATGTTTAATCTTTGTTTTAAATATTGTTCCAAATTTTTATCACAACAATAAATATAACATCCTTTTTGACCTCTTGTCATAAGTGTTCTATAAGTATTTTTGATTATATTCTCTGCAATTTCTTCCGCCTTAGATAAATTTTTTTTAGCCATTGTTTTAATTCCTTTTAAAGATTGATCAGTCTTAGCCCTTTCAGTAAAATCAGTTATAATTTTACCATCCTCATAACGTAAATCATTTCCAATAATAACTCCCACATAATCAAATTCTAAACCTTGACAAGTATGAATACATCCTATTTCTTCAATTGATTCCGAATCAATAGCCCAAGTAGAACTACTCCTTAGATTCCAACTCATTTTAAAATTATCACCTATTGTAATATCATGAATTAAAGAATTATTTTTACCTTCACTTAACCAATCCCAACAATAACCTGCAACCATACGGGATTTATTATTAATTTGATTTAATTTTTTTATTGCTTTCATCATCTTATTAGGGTCATCAAATATTTTAAAATCATAATTCATTTCAAAACTATCAAAATTAGCTGTTTCATGAATTTGCAACACATCATCTAGCCATGCTAAATAACCATTTGAACCATTACATCTAAATTGTGAATCTAATTTATAAATATAAACTTCTGCACCTAATTTTTTGGCATATTTTTCAATTTCTTCTTTTGAACCTATATCAAAAATATCCACTTTTTGATTTTCATCAATAAAAAACAAACTAAATTTAGAAGCATTAATTATTTCTTTTATTTGATTCTCACCGAAATTTTTAAA
>JAYEPB010000158.1:0-6636 GCA_034723595.1 Nanobdellota archaeon | reverse complement strand
TCCAATATACCAAGATTATTACTATCTAAATATTCCATCGCCGTTTGAACTACAGCATCATATCCCCACACAACAGGCACAATTAAGATCAACATAAACACAATCAAGATTATTTTTTTCATTTTTTAAATCCCCCTCATCAATTCTAATTATATATACTTTATCCCTCCCACACCTATTTAAACCTTACGGAAAATTAATTCAATTTTAACACTATAAAACAATTTCAAAAAAGTTTTTCACTATGCAACCTTTGTCAATATAGAGCTCGCAATCATATTGAACAGCAGCATTATCACGCAAGCAATACCCACATAAGTAAAAGTGGATCTGATAAGATTGACTCCAAGATTATATCTCTCAGCAAGTTTGTCTGCACCATTCTCTATACCATTGCTCAGCACAGTAAGGATATAGATTATCTCCACCACATATAATCCTACAACTAACTGAAAATAAAAAGTAGGTATGCCGTCTCCAAAAAGCCCCATCATTCCTGCGCCCATGCCCACACCAGAGGAAGCACCACCCTCCGAAACATCAGCTAGCATTGTCCCAAGATTGATGAGTATAGTCGTAATCATTGATGTTATGCCTATCACAATCCCAGAAATAACTGGAGACATAAAACTTATCTGTGATTTCATGGAACTGACAATATCTGCAAGCAGATCTTTCAGCCTTTCATCAACCTTATGTATCTCCTTGATATACTGCGCTATGTTAAGAAGAGCTTGTGAAGCTATTTTAGGTCCTTTTCTTGCGCTCTGTATAAGAACTTTCATGCTGCTTTCTATGATATTAGAAGGAAATGCTCTCAATGCACCAACCTTCTCATCAAAAATAGCCTGTTTCACACCCATGCCCAGCCTTCTTATATTATTGGATGCATGGCTAAAAAAACTCCCTGATACAGTGCCAGCCATATTCTCAGCCACCCTGCCAAATGCAAGCTCTATTGGCATGCCATCGCCCAGCCTGTTGCCCAGTTGGAAAAGCGCAGACCCGAATTCTGATTCAAGCTTTTTAGACTTATTTCTTACATCTATGACATTCTTGGATGTTATCCTATAATACATCCCAACCCCAAGACCAACACCCAGCACAACAAGAAGGCTTAATAAAGAAGCTCCAAGCCCATAAGGACCAAGAATCTTTCCAACATTAGGTCCCATCTCCTCGCCACTAATCTTATATCCAAGCAGATTATGCTTGCCAATCTCTACATCCCATGCCCAATCCTCAGGTGTATGCTTTACAAGATGGAGGATTATTGGAGACATTCCTGCGATAACAAATAATACTATAATCATGATAGAAATATAAATAGGATTTATGGATATTGGTTTTTTGCCGATATTAAAGCGTATTTTCCTGAGTTTCTTGAGTTCAGGATTAATCTCAGATATATCAGTATCCCCATACCCTGTCGGCCTTTTTGAGAGTATTGATTTCCCCAGGAGAAAAACTCCAATAGGAAGCAGAACATTGTAAAACGTCATAAGATGAATCCAGCTTATGCCTTCCATAAAAGTAACTACCAGAGGAAGTATAACAAGACCCAGGATAGGGAGGATAACCCCAAGCATGTGAAGCATAGTTATTGGTGATTTTAGAGCATGCGCAAAATGCAGCATCTTTTCATAAGTTTCTGAAAGGATTACTTCAAGCGACTTATCAAGAAGCATCAACCTCCTTTCCTCAGACGGCTCATATAATGAAGATTCTATCAGGTGCATAGCTTCGATATACTCATCATTATAGCCTTTCCATCCAACAAGATAACTGTCAAGTGAATCCTTAACTGATTCAAATTGGCCAGTCTGAACATTCCAGAATACCTTTTTGAGATCAAGAGAAAGCGGCGGAGAAAGATGCTCTGCTGCGAAATTCAACGCTAGCTCAATGTTTGAAGTATGCCTCATATAAGTGACAAAATAAAATACAGAAAGAACCATTTGGTTTGAGGCTTTCATCCTCCACTGAGTTGCAAAATATGCAGGAAGTTTTGAAAAAAAAAGAATCATGATAGCGCCGACCATAAGGCTTATAAAAACAAAAAACATTTGACCACCAGTCAATACAAATCCTAATGATGCTCCGACAAGTATGAATATAAGTGGAATAAGATAAGAAAACGAGACCACCCCACCTGGAGTTACATTAAGATGGCAGACATCTATATCAGCCTGTATCTGGGGAGCCTTTTTTGCATCAGGCTTCATCTTAATAATCTTCTCACTAAAATTGCAAAGCTTTTCGTATAAATTAAGATGCTGCGCAAGAGACTCTTTTCTGAATTGTGTATATTCCCTTGATAATACTGGCTTGACTTCTTTCAGATTATCTTCACCAAATTCATCCTTAATCCTGTCTTCATACTTCTTCAACAGGTATTTCCATTCTTCCTGATTGCCCATCCTCTTTTCCCTTTTGATTATTATAGATAAAACTTTTTTTGAATCAAAGCCTTTTTAGCTTTCTTGTAAGCCAGCTATTCCATCTTGAATATATCATCTTGCTGTCCAAAGCCCCAACTTCTTCTCTCACATTGTCTGTGACCCTATGAAATTCATCATTGCACATTATTGAAAACGGAGCTTCCAGAAACTCAGGATTGCCTGTAGCATCTGCAGCCTTGACAATTCTCTCCTTTACTTTAGCCCTCAGCAGAACATTGTCCCATACAGCATCCCAATTACCAGCCCATTCCTTGACATTGCCTGCTATTGCCTTAAGAATATCTGAATCTCCATTGATAAGATCATCTGAAGGCTTGAGTTCATCACTAGGTGAATCATATTTCATAAGATCAGAAAATCCTCCTTCACGCAGAGGATCATCTTCCCAGAACTTCCGTACTTCTGTTATCTGAGTAACTCTCCTCCACCTGTGAAGCCCATCCGCACTCTTGATTGGATTTGCGACAATGATTATATCAGTTGCTTTGAAACTAGTCCTTGGCACACCAAGATCATTAACCACCCTGTCATATACTCCATAAGGTGAATCTCCATGTATTGTTCCTGCTACAACATTAGCAAGCGCTCCTACCCTCATGGCTTCGTAAAGTGCCTTGGCTTCGGTTGACCTAACCTCCCCCACAAACAAGCATGAATCTCCTAATCTCAGTGTTGTCCTTATGCCTACATCAGCAGACACCTCTGCAGTACCCTTTGTCATCGCACTGGCTACTTTCATCTGCTGGATGTTATATCCCAGCTTTCTCAATGCTGGCGCAGGTAATTCTAAAGTATTATGAGCCAGGATATTTCCTGCTACAAAATTCTCCTGCCCAGGTACACTAAAATCATAAACTTCACACTGCTTTTGAGGCAATTTTTTAATTCTGACAACTTTATCCCATAGAATATCTGCATTGGCAATAGTTTTTAGGTATCCAGCAAGTTTTTTGTCTTTAGGCTCAATATATGCAGCAAGTTTTTTAAGTTTTACTCTGCCAATCGCATTATCCCGATTAATATAATCATTGCTATTGAATAATTTATAGGGACAATATTTTTTTATCTTTTCTAAGATTCTTATGTTTAATTTAAAATTGTCAGAAGTATCATGAGTTGAGATTTTACCTGCAAGATTATCAAGATTTCTGTTCTTATACGGCTGTAATAACCTAATTGTTTTGGCAAATATCTTAATGCTTTTTAAATCACTGATTCTTCCATCCTTTGTTCGATCATTTGGTTTTGATTTTGATTTTCTTAATCTATTTATCCTAAATGTGATACCTAATGAAAGAAGAATAGTCTGAAGATCATCAAGAAGTCTTAAAGATGCAAGTGATACAAGAATCTCTTTATCTGAAACACAACCATCACCTGAAAAGAATCCTCTAAGGAATGCTGATTTCAATGATTTTTTTAATGTAAATATCCATGCTGGAATCTTTTTAGTATAAGCATTGCCAGTCAAACCCATCTGTTCAAATAAATATTTCATTGATGCAGAATGAATCATCAAAGAAAACTTGTCTGAGTGATTCTTAACCGGAAATCCAAATCGCTCTGCTATCTTTCTTACTAATAATCTTTCTTGCGGTGATGAAACTGAAAATATAATTGAATTTCTATCATAACAACCATCTGCAAGCCAAAGACCAAGAGACTCCATGAATTCCTGATCCAATTTAATATCTACAGGCATCCATTTAGCAGGACCGTTTACCTTATATTTATCATATGGAAGATTCAGTTTGTTTGCTATTTTAAATGGAATTACCCCACCTCTGCACCAGTGCTGTGCATTAGATTTTGATCCAAAAGGTTTTAGAGATTTCCTATTTAACAATTTTGTATCAACCTGAACATAAATATTTTTTCCAAAGAGAGGAGTTTGATATAGATTCATATTTTTCTCAGGAAGTTGTATTGTTAAAGGGACTGAGATTCTGTCGCCGATTATAATTTGATCAGTCTTAATCTCATTCAACAATTCATCATCTCCTATTGTAAAAAGACTATGATCTTTAGTGACTTCAATAACTCTTCCAGTTGCTGTGATTATCTCATAGACATCTTTTGTAACAGTGTGCCTATGTATCTTTGTTGTTTTTTGCATTGATATTTTACCCTCTTTATCACATGAAGAAATCTTTGTATTTGAAAGATTGATATATTCCATTGAACCATTCTTTTTTATGCCATATTTATTACTTGCCTGCTTAAAATAGTCTTCAACAGTAGTTCTGTAAAATACACCCTTATCCTGAACTGCTATTAAAGACTTTCCAGTGATGCTGTCCTCTATAGTAATTATCCGGTTTTTCCGGAGAATCTCCGTAAGCACAGATCCTAATACAGAAGTCTTGCCTGCGCTTCTTGTCCCTGCAACAAGCATTGTCCTTGAGCCGTCAACAAGAAAACTTATCAGGCCTGCTGCCAGAGGCGTGACCATCCTGTTTTTTATGAAAAGAGGAAGTGTCCATGGCTTATCCCTATGCCTTCTGAAAGCATAAGCAAGCCCTGAGGGATTTAGAGGCGGAGCAATGACCGCAATCCTTGCAGAAGCTCCAGGAATTGTCATGTCAGTATCAAGGATAGGATTAGCTTCATCCAGTGGTCTGCCAGATATCATCCTCAACTTTGATGCCCATGACTCTGCCTCTGGTACTGTCGGCATGATATTTGTCCTGCAATCTGTATAATCAGCATGGACAATGAACATAGGTACCTGCCCCATAGGCGAATTGATTGTTATATCCTGAACTTTCTCATCCTGAAGAAGTACCTCTATAAGACCAAAGCCTACAGTATAACGGACAAGTATCTTTGTGAGTTCTGCAAATTCCTTTGAACGCAGCTTTATCCCCTTGTTCACAGCAAGCTCTTCGATAAGGTCATGACCAACATTAGAAAATACTTCCCTCATCCTCTGGGGATCTACAAACTCTGATTTTTTGGGCTTATGCTCAGCCATGATATTTCTTGCTATATCAATGAGCTCGTACTTCTCTTCTGAAAGCTTGAATTCAGGAGGAACAATATGGTAAAGATACTGGATTGTATCTGGGGTGGAAAATATCGTAACTTCAGTGCCGTCAACATTATAGCTGTCAAGCTCTTCCCCATCTAGAGGATAGCTTGCCATAAGCTTAGTGAACATGAAATCCGGCTTTGTAGTCGGCCTGAATACCCTTCTGTAGATTGACCTGTCCCCTACCTTATACCCTTCCAGATAAGGCTTGGCAATGGATATTATCCTTGTCTTATCAAGCACTCTTATGATATAAGCGAGAAGTGAAAGATACCTTTTCTCGCATTTTATATGCAATGCATCAGTAATCCTGTCTATCTTTATTCTTTCATCCCTTGCCAGCCTTTTGAGATGCACATAAGTGCTTATCGGATCACTCTTCAGACTGCTATATACAAGATGCTGCATATCTGCGAAATATGCAGAAGTGAACCTTGTGCATTGTTCATCTGACCTTAAATAATACGCGACTACTTTCTGCCTCACAAGCTGATTGATCAACTGCGCAAGCTCTATAAGCATCTGTGTCTGCGCATAACCATATTCAAAATCCCTCTTCTGCGCAAAAACAATCTTTGTTGCTCTTCCTGCTTCAAGAAGAGTGTCAAACAGCTTTGACATTACTTTAGGATCATCTTCTAATGAAGGAAAGAATGAACATTCCTCACAATCAATTCTCAGGATTACCTCCTCACCTTCCCTGATTACTTCATAACTAAAGCACTCTGCCATCTTTCTTATCTACCTCTTTTTTTAAATTAATCAATGCTGCTTCTATAAGATGCGACTTATTCCTGAATTTATAAGAGTCCTTTGTCTGCTTCTCAATCCATTTTATAAGTGATTCATCAATTGTTGCAGATATTGGCTTTTTCATAGTTTTATCCTATACCCTCAATGAAATCCAATCTTTATATAGTTTTTGGTTTATATTAGGATATATGATGATATATTATAAAATATATTTTATATTATGATTTGATTGACCCTAGTTTCATACCTATTTGGTTGTTAACCGGCTTTGCGTATAAATTTAGAAGGATGCCATATTGAAGTAATTTAGTTTTCTTCTGTTATTATGTATGATTCTGCATAATACTTGGGTATATATTGCTTCATCTACTATTTTTCTTACTATGCCAA
>JAYEPB010000157.1:0-6652 GCA_034723595.1 Nanobdellota archaeon | reverse complement strand
TGAATAGAAAATCCGATGGAAATCCTGGCTGGCAATCATTATGGATGGGACAACAACAATTATATTGGATGTTAGAAGGCGTTAAGGTGTTTGATCAACTATGAGAACTTATGGGTAAAGATAAGGTATAGTCAAATAAAAAACAAACAATTATAAACTTTAATCTTTAATTATTCCATTATGAGTGATATTGATGAAAAGCTTAATGCAATTGAGCAAAGAAATAAAAAAGTAGAATTGGATAAGGCTTGGGAAACAAGTTTCTCAAGAAAAATAATTATTGCAGTATTAACATACATAACAATTGTGCTATTTTTCATAGTTGCTCAATTACCACAGCCCTTCATCAATTCTATTGTCCCAACTACTGGTTTTGTGTTATCAACATTATCTTTGCCTTTTTTCAGAAGATTATGGATTAAGTATAAGGATAAAAAAGTCATCTAGAAGCAGTTTTCCAGAGAATCTCAAAATGTTTTCTATATAAATTCTTTAGGGAAAATAAAACATGCGCCGACCGGGAATCGAACCCGGACCAGAGCGTTGGCAACGCCCCATTGTACCATTCAACCACCGGCGCAATATCTGGAAATGGGCCCAGCCGGACTCGAACCGGCGACCCTCGCCGTGTAAAGGCGATGTTATAGCCACTAAACCATGGGCCCAAATAAATACATCCTGATTCTTAAAATTTGAGAGGATTTATAAATATATCGATTAAAAATTTCTTTGTAGCATACATTAATTGAAAAAGAACAGAAGATAAAATTACTATGATTTGTTCTTATTCCCAAAAATAAATTATATTCTTAAGATTTAAAGATTCTTATATTTACTTACTATCATTAGGTGAGGTTGTTCAGGATTCACATATTTTATTTGATAGTGGCCATCTTCTGGTTCCTGAAAAAACTCCTGATTTAAAAAAAAATATTTCTCTTTTGATCTTGAAAGATATCCATCTCCGACATGATTTAATTTAAAATTTTTCAAATATGTTATATCCCCTTCTTCTAAAGATTTATTCCTCTTTCTGAATCTTCCTTTTTCTTGTCTTGAATCTGCTTTTTCTATATCCATCAATGTTTTAGGAGTTTTATATTCACATCTTGTATTAACTTTTTCCTTTTCTGTTTTAGCATATTGACTAATATATTGATCAATTCTATATCTTAAGTCTGTTGCTGACTTTTGTATATGTGTTGGAAGAGTTTTAGATAATAAATCCTCAAGATATAGTCTATTCCCATTTAATCTGGACACATCAGGTTTGAAATCATCATGAATATTATATATATAAGAATGAACAATTGAATCATATGTATGAAGATTGGACATTTTATCATATTCATCTAAAAAATTTCGTAGATCAATTAAATTCTCTTCAATTGCTTTGTAAGTCTTTCTTTTCTGATATTTTGACATTGCCATAATTATTGCCTCCTTGCTTTAAAACTTATAATATCAGAAAGAAGTGTTATTTTTAAATTTTTTGTTGAGTAAGGTGTTTTCTTCCTCTTTTTCCAGCTCAATATCTGTATGTAATAAGTCTGCTGTTCAAGGAGCACCAGCATCATCAGGTCAAATCTCCTTAAATTAATACAGCCTGCTCGTCGCGAGGGGTCGCTCCATAAAATTTAACAAAGTTTAACCAAAGGTAGTGCGACACAATGGTCGCACATCGCGGCCATCTTACTTAATGATTCAAAGCCGCGTAGTGGAGCTTCATGCTCCACCTTGCGTGTCAACTGAGCATAACCAGTTGCCGGGAACGCAGAGCCTTCTAAAAACACAACCAAAGATTTGAAGATGACTTGGAAAACAATGTTTTCTAAGTCCTTAGCTTACCCAGGCTTGTGCTCAGTTAGGTCTGACTTATTACATACCAATATCCCTATAGTTTTTAAACCATTGATGAACACGCCAGAACAAAAACAGGTTTTAAAAATAACCAAAACCTTAATAAAGCCACAGAAGTTTCAAAAGGTCAAATGCCGCTGTAGCTCAGCCTGGTTAGAGCGCTAGACTCATAAGTTATATGAGTGATGAAGCCTTTGGCTGATGATATAGACTCATATGCGCAACTGGGTTATCTAGAGGTCGCGGGCTCAAATATGCATCTCAGGATGCTTGAGAATCCCGTCAGCGGCATTTTCTTTTCCTTGATAAGCAAACAGACTCTCATTGCCCTCAAATGCCAACTTCTCTTCAGCCAGCCCTGGCAGATTCTGATATTTCTTAGTTATGCTCCTCTGGAAATATGCTTTGTTCTCTCTGGCTTTTATATTTGAAGCATTATAGAAAACTTTCCAGATTGATTTATCATCAAAATCAAGCAGGTCGCAGAGTATGTCGCACCCATCCAGTTCCTTTTTAAGCTTGCAGATAACTGATTCCATCCTGTTATGCACAATGGCAATTCTTTGACCTTTTTTCTTGATAAAACATCCTCTCCTGCTTTCAAGCACGACTATATACATTGGAAATCGCTCTGCAAAAAATTCAGCAATAACATCTTCAACATAATGCTCTGGGTCAATACGTGCAGATAATATGCCTTTCTCATCTATATTCAGCCTTGTGAATGATTCGATTCTATGGATAGAGTTGCTGACCTGACGAGCCATATTATACAGCTTTTTTGATTCTTTTGTTGTTTTGTAATGCGCTTCTGAACTATCCTGCGTAAGCGTACTGTCTTCAATCTGCTGTTCAAATGCTATGTTTCTTTTAGCTAATTCAATTCTTTTGTTTATTTCTTTATGCACAGAAATCACCTATTTTTTTTTGATGCATGCCATTTACCTTGATAAACGACCTTGCTCTTTTCAGTACAACTCCTATGTTGTGGAGTTGCTCATACTTCATTATGTCCTTGCCTGAATTCCTTAATCCTATAATTCTGTGAGCGCTCAGCGGTCCAATTCCAGGGACTCTGAGCAATTCACTGAGATTAGCATGATTTATATCAACTGGACCATCAAAATAATGCTCTGCAAGCGCAATCTTAGGGTCACAATTAGGGAGCATGCCGTTATCCATGATGGATTTGAATTCTTTTAATGGGATATTATATTTCCTTAACATAAAATCCACATTATACAGTCGATGCTCCCTAATCAGAGGTGTGCGGCCCTTGTGTTCCAGAGGTGTTTTAGGGACTGGCAGAAAAGCAGAGTAGTAGCCCCTTTTAAGGTTGAAATTCTTGTATTCCCAGTCAATCATGTTGAGGATCTCTTTATCAGTCTCATCACTTCCTCCAACAACAAGCTGGGTTGTCTGGCCTGATGGCAGTTTCATGTTCTTGATCCATCTTTGCCTTCGTAATATGTCTATGTGAAAGTCCTTGATATTGCTGATTTCTGCAAGCCTGGACTTGTTAGGAGCCTCAAGATTGATGCTTAGCCTGTCTGCAAATTCAGAAGCCTGTTTAATAAGTTCATATGATGTGCCTGGGAGAATCTTGAAATGTATATATCCCTGGAATTTGTATTTATTTCTCAGTATGTTGACAGATTCAATCATCTTTTCTACTGTTCCATCAGAATCACCAAGCACGCCTGAACTGAGAAACAAACCCTCTACATAATTTCTGACATATAATGACATAAATGTCTTTGCAAGCTCCTCAGGTTCGTATGTAGCAGTCTTTTTTCTGGATGCAGAGCAGTTTGTGCAGTACTTGCAGTCAAATGCGCATGCATTGGAATATAATGTCTTGAACAGGCAGATGGCTCTTCCATCCTGTGTGAATGAATTGCATAATCCTCCTTTTGCAGCATTGCCTATCCTGTCATCTGTGGTAGTTTTTCTATTAGATGCTGCGCTTGCGCAGGTATCCCATTTTGCTGCATCTGCCAATATGCTTATTTTTTCTATTGTGTTCATTTTATATTTTAAGGTTCATCCTCAATATCATATGCTCAATCAGCACTCTTAGCACTTCCTGCTCTCCTATTGAAATGGATTTGGACATTTCTTTTACCTTGAGGAAGACATAATCCTTGTCTCTGTTTACCCAGATTTGGGTGTTTGCATTGTTATAGGCGTGAAAAAAGGAAGCAGACTTCTGTTTTCCTACCAGGACAAGAAGAATGCTTCCTAATTCAGAGTCATTGAATTTAATCTTCTTCCACACCCATGAGCCTGATTTTTTGTCAGCTATGCCAAAGTGCATATAGCATTCTCCCTTCTGGTTCAGCGTAATTTTCAGGCAATTATCCTTGCCGAAAAATGCTTTGTTAATCCTGAGATGATTGCTTATGCTATGTTTTTGCTGTAATATTTGTTCTGAATTCATTTTTGCATTCCTCTTTGAGATTTTTATAGCAGTAGTCTGCGATAGGCTTGAGATTTATGATATCTTCTTCATTGTAAGATACTAATAGATTAAGGTAATAGTCATCTCCTGTTGCCTTATGCATTTTCCACAACTTGAGCGGGTCGCCTCCATACATCCTTTCTACTATCTTGTTTGCGCGCTTTATTCCAAGCTGTTTTTCTATATCTTTCAGACCTCCTTTAAGGCCAACTCTTGCGCAGCAATGCCTGAGGTCTATGTGGGGGATATCTGGCAATAGCCCAGGGAATCGCTTTTTTATGTAAGGAAGATCTAATGATGAGCCATTGAACGAAAGCATAATCTTGTATCTGCTTAATTCTTCCTTGATAACATCTGTATCAAGGTTGACTCCTTTTATCATAATCTTTGTTTCCATGCCATCAAACAGGCCTATGACTGTTATATTGTCATATTTTGCCATTCCGCTAATTTCTATGTCTATGAAAACTGCATCTTCCTTAAAAAAATCATACAATCTCCAAGTTTCAGTTGATGGCAGTATACTCTTGAAATATGATGAGTCAAAATTGTATAATGCATTGCCTGCTTTTGACAAAAAGCGCTGGTAATATAATTTCCTTGCCTGTGATATTCCTTTGATCTTCTTGGCAAAGATGAACTTATTCCAGCTGGTAATTCCCTGATTCCAGAGCTTCTTTTCCATACCTTCTTTTATGCGTCTAAGCATTATGAAACTGTTGCGAATCATAGTATAATTTTAGAATTAAGGGTTTAAATACCTCACACGCAATGGTGGCAAGTGGCAAGTGGGATTTGGTATTATTGGATTATATTTGGTTTTAGTCTTGCTATGGCTAAATAACGAAACATTTAAATATATGGTTATAAACCATAGTATTATGGTTTAACATGGAAACTCATGACATCTTAAAGCTCCTGATTGGAACTAAGCAAAGATTTAGTATAAGAAAACTGTCTCAATTAAGAAAGATAAATTATAAATCAGCTTATAATGCTGTAATGAAATTAGCCCAGCAGAAATTAATAATAATTGAAAAATTAGGCAACACAAACCTATGCTCTTTTAATAATAATTTTAATCCTTTAGTATTTGCAGTGGAATATGAAAGAAGAGCTGATTTAATTAAAGATAAAAACTTCAAGGTTTTGTATTCAACATTAAAAGAGATACAATTATCATTTATTACTCTTCTTTTCGGTTCTTTTGCAAAAACAACAGCAACTAAACAATCTGATATTGATTTGCTTATAATATCCGAAAAAAATACGGAAATTGAACAGGTACTTTTATTAATCCCTTTAGATATTCATCCAACAATAATCTCACATAAGGATTTTATTGCCATGGCTAAAAGCAGGGAATTCAGTGTTGTGTCTGAAGCTATGAAGAAAAATATAATCCTTACTGGAATAGAAGATTATTATCAGCTTTTGGAAAATGTTGGATGCAAAAAGAAAGAGTGAAGCGCAGAATAATTTAAGGAATTATCTAATGGAAGATATGATCAAAAAAGTATCTTATCCTGAATCTGCAATACAAAATATATTCATTCAAAATTGCAAAGAAAGCCTAAAATCTGCTCAACTCTTATTTGATGGCAATCATTCAAATCTGTGGACAATAGTCTGCTCTTATTATTCCATGTATTATATTGCTAATGCAGTATTATATTCTCTTAATCTTAAAGTGGGTCATAAGATCTCGCATAAAGTTACAGCAGATGCATTAATTGTTTATGTGAAAGATAAATTAACTGATTCTCTTATTGAAGATTATGAAGAAATAAAAGATGAAGCTCTTGAGATTGCAGGATTGGAAGCAGATGATATTATTGAATCCTTTGACAGAGAGAGGATTAAAAGAAGCAGGATACAATATAGTATTACAGAACAGGTCAAGCGCGCAAAAGCAAAAACCTCTCTTGAAAGAGCAAAAAGCTTTGTTTTTGAAATGAAAAAATTGCTGTCAGTATAATCTTGTTATTTCATCCAAATACTCTTGTTTTTGTCAAGATTTATATATCTGTATTTCTAATATTCATATATATTGGGAAAAATCTGTAAAAAATCATCTCTTGCAAAAAAGGAAAAAATAAGTATTATTTTGGGATTGAGGATTTTAATAGCGAATATCTTGTGAAGGAGTATTTTGCTTTTAGGGGTTGGATTTATGAGGATGAATTGAATAGATGTTTACAAAACTCTGACTAAGGATGAATAAATTTAACTTATTTTACTGAACAAAATGTTCTTGTTTTTACTTAGTATAACAATCCTTATTTTGGTAAGTATTCTCTAAAAACAATTGTGTTTCAATTCCAAAATCAG
>JAYEPB010000156.1:0-6824 GCA_034723595.1 Nanobdellota archaeon | reverse complement strand
AGATATAACTCAAAAGATAATGGATCGCTATTTTGTTATGACTATGCTGGTAGATGTGAAAGACTCTAAAGTTGCATTAGAAAAAGTACGGTCTGAATTAGAAGAGATTGGCACTCAAATGGGATTAAAGATTCAACTTCAACATGAGAAAATCTTCAAAGTGATGCATAGGGTGTGAATATGGACATAACAGTTGATGAAATATACGAAACTGCCAGCATGGTATTACATCAAAACTTAGATATTAGAACAACAACTTTAGGAATTAATCTTAAAGATTGTATTGATTCTGACTTTACAAAATTCAAGCAAAAAGTATATGACAAAATTTATTATAATGCAAAAAGATTAGTTGAAGAAGCTAAAAAATTAGAATCAAAATATGGTATCCCTATTATTAATAAAAGAATTTCTGTGACACCCATAAGTTTGATCATGGAAAGCCACTGTGAAAAGCAGAATTTTTTACAGATGGCATTGACTTTAGATAAAGCAGCGAAAGATGCGGGAATAGATTTTATTGGTGGTTTTGGCGCTTTAGTTCAGAAAGGCATGACTAAGTCAGACAAGATGCTTATTGAAACATTACCTGATGTTCTTTCAGAAACAGACAGGATTTGTTCTTTTTTGAATGTTGGAACGAACATTGCTGGAATGAATATAGATGCAGTTAATTTATTAGGGGCTATGCTAAAAGAGACTGCCAACAAAAGCAGAAATGCTATTGGTTGCGCAAAATTTGTTGTATTTGTCAATGCGCCTGAAGATAATCCCTTCATGGCTGGCGCATTTCATGGTGTTGGTGAAGCTGATTTAGCATTGAATGTAGGGATTAGCGGGCCTGGTGTTGTAAGGGAAGTTGTTGAAAAAAACAGAGAATGTGATTTCACACAGTTATCTGAAGTGATCAAAAGAACAGTATTTAAGATAACCAGGAGTGGAGAACTTATTGGCAGAGAACTTGCAAAAAATCTGAATGTTTCATTTGGCATTGTAGACATTTCTTTAGCATCAACAACTGCAAAAGGAGATTCTGTGGCAAGAATAATTGAGCAGTTTGGTATTGAAATGATTGGGACACATGGATCAACATTAGCTATTGCATTATTGATGGATGCAGTTAAGAAAGGAGGCGCAATGGCAAGCGGAAATGTAGGTGGATTAAGCGGCACTTTTATCCCAGTAAGTGAAGATCTTGGAATGATTGAAGCTGTGCAAAAAGGCGCGCTTAGTCTGGATAAACTTGAATCTTTAACCTCTGTCTGTTCTGTTGGTTTAGATATGTTTGCAATCCCTGGAGACACACCTAAAGAAACAATAAATGCAATAATTGCCGATGAATTAGCGATTGGCATCATCAATAATAAAACAACTGCTGTAAGGGTTATTCCTGTTCCAGATAAAAAGGCAGGACAATCAGTTGATTATGGTGGTCTTCTGGGAGAAGCACCAATAATGAAAGTCAATAAATATTCTGCAAAAGATTTTATGAAAAGAGGTGGACGTTTTCCAGCGCCTGTTACCAGTATGAGAAATTAGATAGATTATTAAGATTTGACAAAGAGACAAAGACATTTAAATCGGCAAGTTTATATAGTGTCTCCTCCTGAGATATATAAGAAAATCATTTTAATGTAATTGAGGTGTTTCATTATGAATAATAAGTTTATTATAATCACAATTTTGAGTTTGATGTTGTTTTGTATTAATATTGTCAGTGCTGAGACAGATATATCTGTATTAGACAGATTAAATAATCTTGGCGGCAGTGATTCTGATATTTTTTATTCAGTTATTGATTCTGGTGATTATTATATTGCTGTTGGTCGTTCTGACTCAGATTTATCTAATTTAACTGGGGGGAATAGTTCTGCTGGTAATCATTTTGTTATTGCCAAGTTTTTGAAGTCTAATCTTTCTTTGATCAATGTCAATAATTTTGGTGGCAGTAATCTAGATTCTTTTAATTCAGTTATTGATTCTGGTGATTATTATATTGCTGTTGGTTATTCTGACTCAGATTTATCTAATTTAACTGGGGGGGATAGTTCTGCTGGTGATTATGATTTTGTTATTGCCAAGTTTTTGAAGTCTAATCTTTCTTTGATCAATGTCAATAATTTTGGTGGCAGTAATCGAGATTCTTTTTATTCAGTTGTTGATTCTGGTGATTATTATATTGCTGTTGGTCGTTCTAGTTCAAATTTAATTGGTTTGGCTGGCGGAGCTAATACCACTGGTGGTGATGATTTTGTTATTGCCAAATTTCTGAAGTCTGACTTGTCTTTAGTCAGTCTTAATAATCTTGGCGGCAGTGGTTCTGATTTTTTTCATTCAGTTATTGATTCTGGTGATTATTATATTGCTGCTGGTTATTCTTACTCAGATTTATCTTCGATTGGCGGGAATAGCGTTGCTGGCAGTGGTGATTTTGTTATTACCAAATTTCTGAAGTCTGACTTGTCTTTAGTCAGCCTTAATAATCTTGGCGGCAGTGATTATGATGTTTTTAATTCAGTTATTGATTCTGGTGATTATTATGTTGCTGTTGGTTATTCTCGGTCAGACTTATCCTCTTTTACTGGCGGAACCAATACTTCTGGAGGTTATGATTTTGTTATTACCAAATTTCTGAAGTCTGACTTGTCTTTAGTCAGCCTTAATAATCTTGGCGGCAGTGGTTCTGATTATTTTCATTCAGTTGTTGAATCTGGTGATTATTATATTGCTGTTGGTTATTCTGGCTCAGATTTATCTAATTTAACTGGCGGAGCTAATACTTCTGGTAATCCTGATTTTGTTATTACCAAATTTCTGAAGTCTAATCTTTCTTTGATCAATGTCAACAATCTTGGCGGCAGTAATTATGATGTTTTTCATTCAGTTATTGATTCTGGTGATTATTATATTGCTGCTGGTTATTCTAGCTCAGATTTATCTAATTTAACTGGTAGTGATACTTCTGGTAATGCTGATTTTGTTATCACCAAATTCGGGGAAGAGGGAGATTCTTCTCCAATATACTCAAACTTTGATGGAGATACAACAAATTTTTCAGAAGAAACTAATCTATCAAATGTAGAAAATCTTACTATTGAAATAACCGGCAAAGGAAAGATAAACTTTGGGCAATATAGCATAAATACAAGCAGCACAGATTTTAATACCCATATTAATATCGAAAATAGTATTATTTTTGTAAATACATCTGCACTGGATACAACATTCAACAACTCTGCAACACTAACATTTGAAGGAGTCAACTGCAATTATCCTTATGTGTATTATTCAGCTACTACATCAACAAGAGTAGCAATCCTTGCAGAGAACACTCTATGTCCCTCTTCAATCTGTTCAAACATCCAGTGTACAGATTCAACATTGACAGTAGATGTAACACATTTCTCTGGCTATGCTGTTAACGGAACAGCAAACCTGACAATTGATGCAGATGATCCTAAATATACAGAACAACTTGTCACATTTACAGCAGAGTACAGGAATGCTACAGGGTTGATTACAGGCGCAACATGCACAATCAGCCTTCCTGACGGAGACCATGCAATGAACGAGCTGGCAAGCAACATATATAACTATTCCACCACCTATGTAACCGCTCAAACAATAGATTACAATGTAACATGCAGCAAGACTGGAGAGAATACAGTGTTTGCTAATGATACAGCAATCATAAATGCAGTAGATATCCCAGAGTTTTCAGCAATAACTTTAGGATTAGGACTTATAGCTGTCTTGGCTGGATTGTTTATCATAAGAAAAAAGAAGTAATTATTGAATTATTGCTTTGTGTAGGAATAAATAAGATTTCTTTCCTTTCAATTATCGTTTTATCCAATAAATCTTATCCCCTCACTCAAATCTTCTTTGCAGCATTCAGAAGAGCTATGCATCCCTGACCAGCAGCAATAACATACTGATACTCATAAATGTCTGTGACATCTCCTGCTGCATAGATCCCATTTACACTGGTTTTGCAATATTTTCCTATTTTGATATGATTCTGCTCATCCATATCAACCAGACCTTTAACAAATTTTGTATTAGGCACCCTGCCAATCTCTACAAATATTCCCTCGCATTCAAGCTCTTTAATCTCCCCATCTTTCTCATACCTAAGTCCCTTGACAAATTGTTCTCCAAATATCTCAGTTGTTCTCGCATTGTTTATTACTTCGACCTTATCTTGGTCAAGCACCCTTTCCTTAAGATATTCCTGTCCTTTAATCTCATCTTCAATGTTTAAAAGATATATCTTCTTTGCTATGTTCATCAGAAAATCTACTGCTTCAAGCGCAGAGTCACCACCTCCAATCACTACAACAACTTTATCCTTAAATAGCGGTCCATCGCAGATTGCGCAATATGCAACTCCTTTATTTGCAAACTTATCTTCTCCAGAAATATTTAGCTTTCTTGCTCTTGCTCCAGAAGCCACAATCACAGTTGCAGTCTTGTAACTGCTTTTATCAGTCTTGACAATAAACCCTTCTCCTTCTTTTTCAATGTTTTCAACAATCCCTGATTCTATCTTTATTTCATTGTATTCCATCTGTTCCATAAGATTTTTGGTAAATTCTATGCCTGTCATATGCTTAAAACCTGGGTAGTTCTCTATCTCTCCGCTCAGATTTATCTGCCCGCCCATATCTTTGGATATCAGCAGGAACTTCATTCGTTTTCTTGCAGCATAGATTGCAGCAGTTATGCCTGCAATCCCTGCCCCAATTATTATTACTTCGTATTTTTCATCCATAATGCTTACTCTTATATCATTAATATATAAATTTTGGGAAAATATAGCTCAACTTCTGACAAACACATAATACTTCTCACCATAATATTCCTTAACATCAACAAGTTCATTCTCATAATTCAGCCTTGCAAAGAACTCTTCATTCCTCTCATTACAATCCCCATCACCATCAACGCAAGGATACACTGAATGATGAAATATTATGCTCCCAACTTTATCTTTATTCATATCATAGACCTGAGGACCTGCTATATTATCCTGATAAAATCCAATCATCAATTTGTCAATATAACCCATGCTTGTAGGATCTGAAACAAGTATAGGCTCATCCAACCCATTCATATACCCATAATAGAAATCACTAACAATCTCAGGAGGACCAGAAGCCCTGAAATGATATACTTTCCAATCCTCAACAGCGACTGAATAACCTGTAGTGCATACAACAAAAATAATAACAATAAAAACACTATACTTCACCAGTCTGCCAGATTTCAAAGCAGACCTGCAACAATACACTATTCCAAACCCTGCAAAGATTGCCACAATAGGCAGAAATGCCAGCGAAAACCTGATCTGCTTATTGGCAATCAGGCTGAAATAAATCAAGTACAATGCCAGAGGTACAACTAATGGCAATATCTTTAACCTATACTTCTTAATTCCCCACACTAAACCAGGCAATGCAAAAATAAGCAAATAATTCTCACCAAATAGATTAATAAAATAATAAAGATAATTATATGCAAAACCCGTGACAGACTCAAACACATTGCCCTGATGCTTAAAGGCAAAAATCAATGGTCTCAACGCAGCATGGATTATATTAACTACTTCATTTCTATACATAAGATAGTTGAATATAACAAAAGGCACAAATACTGCTAATACACCTGCAGAAAATCTCATCACTTTTTCAAATAATTTCACCCGGCCACAAACAATAACAAATCCTAAGGCTGCAATCACGATGCCTTGCGGATACCTTGTCAGAAATGCCAGACCGGCACATACTCCAACCCAAACTAACCCTTTATCTTTTATATAAAACCATATAGCAAGTAAAACAAAAAATGTTGAAGGAATCCCTGTCATCACAAAAGAACTAAACTTAAAAAAAACAGGAGTAAATGCCAATATGCAAACAGACGCAAGCCCAATTTTCCAGTCAAATATATGCTCTGCAATAAGATATGTTAGCATCAACACTCCGCATGAAAACAGCACAATCAGGAATTCACTGAACAATGCAGCATCGAGTCCTGACCACCATACTCCTCCAACCAAGAACGGCAGCAATGGAGGTCTTATAGATTCCCAAAGCCCAACACCACCGAATGAAAAAATATACTTGCCCATGCCCATATAGACAGACTCGTCCCAGAAAAATTCATGGAACTTGAACAGGAGAAACAGCTTGCTTATGATGGAAAGCAAAAATATGCAGATAATCCCATATTTCTGCATAAAATCCTTGATGTCTTTCATATTTCTTCTGAAGAATCCCTCTCACTCAAGACATAATCTTTGCATTTCTCATTCTCTGTTGTATACCTCGGGCATATCATCTTCATCAGCTCATCTTTGTTATGCAGGCCTTCGACTTTTTGGTTGTCTATCATCATCGTAGGGAATTCTGTCACATTGTAGCTTTTCTGCAGAAGATTTACCATCGGCTCTTCAGTGAAATTTGAGTTAATTGAGAATATAAGAAGATCTGCGCCAAAGATTTTCTTAAGATAAGTCAGCACAAAAGACTGCTTATTGCAATCCTTGCATGCTTTGTCTTCAGCAAAAAAATAAAGGATTGATACATCGTCTGAATCGCATATCTGCTTCTTTTTCTTTGCAAAAAGCCAGTATTGCAGTTGGGATATTGTATAATCTCTTTTTATTTGATTGAAATCATCTTTGTTTATCTTTGAATTCTTTGTATATTCTTCCAGCTTTAATCTGGCTAGCTCAAGGTTTTCCATATTTGCCTCAAATGTCTCCTGCATTGTCTGGCAGTCATTTTCAAAACTAAGTTGGTTTATATATTCATACTGGA
>JAYEPB010000155.1:0-6837 GCA_034723595.1 Nanobdellota archaeon | reverse complement strand
GATTTGCCATCTGTTTTTTCAGCGAGTAATCAAATTTGGTAATGCTCCTAATAAGATAAGACTCTTCAGCATATTGCACATATTCCTTTACTGTATCTGCTGATATATGCAGGATTTTTGCAATATGTGAATAAGAAAATGGACTACCCACATTAGAGATTATAAAATATAACAACTCGAATACTTCTTTATTATTCCTTAAATTATGAGAATAAATTACATCTTTTAAATAAATGGTCTGGAAATAATTTTTAAGAATTTCCAGTTTGAGTTTTTCATCCTTTTCTAATACTACTCTTGGGAATGCTCCGAATTTCAAATAATTATCAAAGTTCTTCCTTATCTCTAAAGTGCTTGGCTTCTTTATAAGGTTAAAAGCTAAAAATTCAGAGAATGAAAGCGGGGAAACCTTCACATAAAAATACCTTCCAGAAAGTTTCGTTGTTATTGCGCTCTGAATAAGAGTTGACGATGAACCAGTAAGTATGAATTTAATGTTTTTCTGTGTATCATACATAGCCTTTATTGTCTGAACCCAGTAATCATAGTTTTGTATTTCATCAATAAAGACATAAAGTTTTTTTTGTGATTGATATTCCTCTATTATGCTGCTTAAAAAAGCAGGATTATCTGCTTTGCTTTGGAAAAGCGGCTCATCAAGGTTAATAAATAAGATTGATTCAGGAGATTCTTTTTCTAGCATTTGTTTTATTACTTGGTACAGCAAAGTGGATTTTCCTGTCCTCCTCGCCCCAACTAGCAACAATATCTCAGGTGTTTTAAGATATTTAAGTATAGATGAATAATAAGATAACCGGTCAATACCAGAATAAAATTCCTGATTAAACCACCAAGGATTTTGCTTTTCAAGTGCAACTTTAACATTTTCTTCCATTTTATCGATTATAATTGATAATAACTATATAAAATTACCGATTATAATCTATGATTTGTCAAAAGTCCGTGACCACTTCGCCTCGGATCACTCCCTATTGAGCATATTTAATACCACTTGATTACACCAGTCACAGACGGGTGGTATAAAATATATCAAAAAATATAATTCACAGAAGGGAAGCATGAGTGACAATCAAACCCAAAAAGTTTATTAATAACATATAAATTATCCAAGATATGGTCTTAATTAAAAACTCTTTAAAATACATAATCCCTTTTATTATCTATATATCCATTTCCCCTTTGCTTGGCATCTTTATTGAAGAGCCTATGTATGCAGCATACATAATAAAGACAATCCTCGTTACAGCAGCTCTGATATATTATTGGAAAAAATACAAAGAGATTAAATTTAAATTTGACCTGCATGCAATCCTTGCAGGGTTGCTGATTTTTATAATCTGGGTTGGAATCGACAGCCTTTACCCTCACCTGGGCGAGCCTTCTGCTTTCAATCCATTTATATTTGAAGGCTTTCAGGCAGCAGTCATCCTCATTATAAGGTTATTTGGAGCCATAATGATAGCGCCAATTATCGAAGAGCTTTTTGTAAGATCTTTCCTTATCAGATATATCATCAGCGAAAACTTTGAAAAAGTAAAGATAGGTGCATACACATTATCCTCTTTCATCATCACAGTCCTCTTCTTCGGATTCAGCCACAACAGATGGCTTGCAGGAATCTTCACAGGAATAATTCTAAATCTGCTGCTGTATAAGAAAAAAGAATTAAGCAGCTGCATAATTGCACATGCAGTAGCCAATGCGCTTCTTGCTATCTTTGTTTTATCAACAGGAAATTGGGGCTTCTGGTAAACTCATTAATTCAATGGAAAAATCAATTTATGTTAAATATATCTATATTTTCTTTTTTAAATCTCTTAACTACGTCCTTAACCTTTTACAATAAACTTTAAATCTGAGTTATCACTTATTATTAAATAGGTCTAAAATAAGTGATAATATCAAACCTATTTCATAGAAGAAAGTAAGGATAATTGCAGAGATTGAATTCAATAAAAAATATTATTTTAAAAGAGAAAGTATCAAACCCAATCACCTCAAGTGGAGGGGCATCATTCAAAATAAAGACAACCCAATGTTCTGAGGGACAATCAGTTCTTATACAAAGAAGGTTTTAGTGGACTTTTACAGGAGTACAAATCTGCACATATTAACTAAATGACTAAATGCTTGAAAAAGATTAACCAAGTAAAATCAACCATAGCCACATATAACCAACCCAACCACCAATAACAAATTTTCAAAAGAATTTTTTTACAGCTTCTTCTCGATATCAGCCATCTTCTTCAATATCTTTTTCTTTATCTTATCTTTTCCCATGGCTGCAAACATTTTGATATCTGCAGGAATTGATTTCATGCTTATCTCAATCATAGAGGTATCTGATCCCTGTTTACGCTTTTCAGAAAGCTTTGCCTTAAGCTCCTTATACTGATCTTCCAGCAGTTCAACAGGACTCACAACTTGTGGATCTGCCTTAGGCTGCGCTACAACCACCTTTTTTTTAACCTTAGGCTTTGCAGCAGATTTTTGTTTTGCTTTAGCAGCTTTCTTTTCCTTAACTGAAACAGCAGGAGCAGCTTCTTCAACAGGCTCTTCTGCAACAGGTGCAGCTTCTTCAGTTTTCTCAGCGCCTCCTTTTCCTTTCTCCTCTTTTTCAAACTCCTTCCTTGCCTTTTCAGCTTCTTTTATAGATTTCTGTATTTCCTCAACCTTTGCAAGCTGAATCTCTTTCTTCTTTGGCTCCTTGCCAATCTTTACCCAGTGCTTCTTAAGCCTTGGCTCAATTCCCTCAAGATAAATATTTACCATATTAAACTTGCCAACCTTAAGCTTGTCAAGAGCAAGTTTCAGCTCAAGCCTGAGATCAAACACATCAACTTTCTCCTGCTCAAGCTGATCCATCTGGAATTCATAATCATCTACCTTTTCATTGAACTTCTGGTATTTTGCAAGATCATCATCACTAAGCCTGGTGATGCTGTGCAGCAGAGGTCTGAAATCAACAAAATAAGGCCTGCCTTTATTATATGCAGAATTCTGGAACATTGCAGTGCCTACACTAGCCTTGACTATTGACCTCATGACATCTTCACCATATTTTGTCTTTATTCTGTCAAGATCCCCTTCATCTCTTGTCCTGACCTGGACTTCTGTATTGATGTTTGCCTTGATAGAACCAATGAAATCTGACAATACCTGAGATATCAGCACTAGACCTACACCCCATTTCCTGAATTCCCTGCATGCCCTTTCTATCTGCATAAAGCCTTCGCCAGTGCCGCCAAACTTAGGCAAAAGCCTGTGAACCTCATCATATACCATTATTAGCTTAAGGTCTGGACTCTCATCAAGATTTGCTTCAAACATCTGCCTGACAGTATTTGCTACAAAAATATCAATATCTTTCAGCTTCAGCTTGTTGATTGAGAAGATATTAATCTCCCCAGGTTTCATGAATTTTTTTATGTCAATTATCTCCCTCGCATCTTCAACATTATGAATATTCCCATTAAATGCCTGCGCCTGCTTCTGTTTCATCTGGAATTTAGGATAATATTTAAGCATCCTTCTTTCCTTGCAAGGCCTGAGGAATCCTGTCCATTGCGCAGTCGGGTCAAATACAATAACACCTACATTATTTCTTAATGCTTCTTCTACAAGTGCCTGGGCAGCCACAGTCTTTCCTCCTCCTGTCGAGCCTGCCACAATAGTATGTGTCTGCATCTTATTAATCTCAAGGAAAGTCCTTATGCTGGTCTCAGCTATATGGCCAATATATGCAGTCTTATCTCCAGGTTGAGGCAATTCTTTAAGGTCAAGCGCAATCTTATATTTTTTCTTCCTTGCCTGATACTGCTGATATCCAAAGAACATTCCTGCATTCAGTCCCACAAATAATAATACGCTGAAGATTATCCAGACAGGAATAACTCCAAACATCTCATAAAGATACCATGGTCTTGCCACATCAACATATGCAAGAGAAGATGCAAATGAAGTCTTATTATAGCTTAAATAAGAAGATAATCCCCTTACAAGATACTTCCCAAGTCTTGTATCTGCAGGAATATGCAATGTCCTTATCTGAGAGAGTGTTGTTTCGATAGCCAGAGATTCCTGCTTTTCTGTAATAATCTCTTCAGTCAGCGCATCTACAAGCTGATAAGTAAGCAGGACATCAACCCTTGCTGTTTTTCCAAGATTGTATATATCAATCTGAAGCTTCAGATCCTCATCCGGACCAATCCTGTCAACTAGCGGCTGGATCTTCATATCAAGAAGCTTTTCTGTCTTTTCCTGCACTCTCAGGCTTACAGGAATCTGCAGCGATTTTCCTCCGCTTTCAAGTATTATACTTCCCTCATAGCTTCCAGCCATTGTAAATGGCTCAGCAACTATGCCTATGCCAAAATTCATCTCCTGAAGTGGATTCAGTGTGACTGTATCACTATCAAATTCAATAAATTTCGCAATTGTTCCTACTGTCCTTGCTTTTATTGTAACAGTCTGATCCTCAACTACATTTCTTAATATTATTCCTGTAGAGAGTTCTTCTCCAGGGAAAAGCTCTCTGTATATTGAAGTTGTAGCAACCTTGACTCCTTGAATCTGCGTAGGGCTTTCCAATGCAGCCTTAATCTCTTTTGATATGTTTATTCCAAACCCCTCTCCAGTTACATTTACTGTATCATTAGTATATTTCTTCAAAAGCTCTTCCATTGCTCTTCTTGATATGCCTCCTCCGCCGCCACCACCGCTGCTGGTAGTTGCTGCGCCGCCGCCATCATCGCAGTCAATTGGGCATGTAGCAATATTCTCACCATAAGTTGCTTCGCAACCATAATCTCCGCACCTGCTCTCAGCAGCTATGTAAGCAGAGAAAGAATCAATATCCGCAGCAACAGTATTCCCAACAACATCATTTGTGACATTCAACTCATCCCATGCTGAATCGCAAGAGCCATAAGCATAATTCCAGTCAGCGCACTTCAGTATGATTATATTATTCTTGCTGCCATACACTGTGCCGCCATAATTGATTGTTACGCTGCCTTTTACATTAGTAGCATTAATTTCTGTACCTTTTATTGAAAGATTATTAGATACGCCTATACCAATAAGAGGCTTATAAAGCGCAATAAAAACTTCTTCACCTACAACCTCATCAATATCAATTGGATCATCTGTTGTTTCATTCACAGTAACATTAAATAATTCTATATCTGCTGAAGGAACAGCAATATCAATATCATAATTTCTTCTATGGATCTCCCAGTCAGTGAGATTATAGCCCTCTTCTGTTGTGGAATTGAACTCATAAAGGAGATAATCTGTGCCTGGCCTGTATAATTTGAATGTAGTATTTGTAGGATTATTTTCTGAATCCTTGACATCACCGCTGAAATTGATTGGGATAAATACTTCAAACCAATCCTGCATCATATCAATATTACTGCCAGAATCATTTATATAATATATAATATCATAATCTCCTACATCAAGATTATCCACATCTACCTTATATTCGCCATCTTCATATGACATTGAATAATTTACCAATGTACCATCCTGATGCTCAATCTCTACCCATGCGCCATCTACAAATATATTATCTGTTGAATCTAATGCAAGAGTGACATTTGTGCCATTGACAACATCTGTCTCATTATTGCCTGTTATCTCTGGAGCGGTTATGTCCTTATAATGAGTCACATTAGAAGAAGATACAGTATATTCAGCATCAAAATTATCATATACCCCAATCACATCCATATCATAATAAAGCCCATCTGCTAAACCTGGAGCAGTGCAATATATCTGCCAGGAATCATTGATATATGTTGAATTTATGACACTGCATGCAGTCTTATTTATCTTTATTGACCATGTTATATTTTCTATAAGTTCATCAGCTTCATAATATGCTCTTGCTTTTACAAGCAATACATCTCCTTCAAGGATATCCTTGATTTGATCAGAGACTATAGGATAAACAGGAGTGACAGAGAAATTTATAACATTTATTATGACTTCAGTTATATTGGATTGCAGGATATAAGTATAATTAGCTACAGTGATATTGAATGAATGATTACCAACACTTCCAGGAGCAATAAAATAAACATCAACATCTGTCGAGCCGTTTTTTGGAACAGATATACTATAATCTCCTAATTCCAATGCAGAAGGATCAGATACAGACAAATCAAAACCAAGCTGTGCTATATTGCCTAAATTGCTCACTAGAATCTTACCTACATAACCTCTTGAATTTGCTCCGGAATTCACAGACAAACTGCTTGGCCCAAGTGACCATCTGTCATCATCAGGAACTGTGATATCAAACTCATACAATGCATCATCCTCTGCGCTAGCATTTATTACAGTCCTATATGTCCCTGCATCATACAGATAAGGCACATAGATATCCATATCAATTAATTTGCTGTCTCCTGCTGCAAGACCAAAATTATTATCGCTGAATATTATATCAAAATCAGAGCACGCAACACCCTCCTGGCAGCTGACTGCAATATCTGAAAGCCCATCATTGCCTATTGAACTGACTGTAAAGCTGACTGTTTCTGTCGTATCTGGAAGAATTGATTTTTCTATGTATGAAGTAGGTATTGAAAGAACCTTATTAGATGTAACTTCAACATTGAATAATGTAATATTGCTCGAGTAGCTCATCTCAGGATTTCTCCATGTTATTACCGGAGTTACTGTGTAGACTCCAGGTGGAGTTCCTGCGCTGACAGTTATATTAAAGAGTAAAGTCTCAGCACCGCCAAATTCAGAATATGAATATTCTGGTGGGAAAAGATTAGAAAATTCATTAGAATGTGATAC
>JAYEPB010000154.1:0-6872 GCA_034723595.1 Nanobdellota archaeon | reverse complement strand
CTAAAAAATAATTGTTAATTTGAAAAGTAGTTCACAAATGAAAATTGTCTGTGCGTGATATGTCCTTTATAAAGTTTAAAAATGATCTATATACTCTAGAAGTGAGAACTACTTTCCGAATTATTCAGCAAAATTATTCGAAAGAAATATATATAATATCTATAATAACAATTAAAATCAGGTGATAATCATGGCATTAAGACTATTCAATACATTGACCAGAAAAAAGGAAGATTTCAATCCGATTGAGAAAGGCAAAGTAAGGATGTACAACTGCGGCCCTACTATCTATAATTACCCTCATATAGGGAATTACAGGGCATATCTCTTTGCTGACCTTATCAGAAGATATCTTAAATATAAGGGCTTTGAAGTGAAGCAGGTGATGAATCTTACAGATGTTGATGATAAGACAATACGTGATTCGCAGAAACAAGGCAAGAGCCTTAAGGAATTTACAGACTTCTATTCAAAAGCTTTTTTTGCTGATCTTGATATTTTAGGTATAGACAAGGCAGAGATATATCCAAAAGCTACAGAGCATATCAATAAGATGCTTGAATTGATAAAGATTCTTATGGATAAGGGATATGCTTACAAGGGAGATGATAATTCTATATATTACCGAATATCAAAGTTTAAAGAATATGGAAAGCTTGCGCATATTGATATGAAAGGGATGAAAAGCGGAGCAAGAGTAAAACAAGATGAATATGAAAAAGAAAGCGCTTCTGATTTTGCATTGTGGAAAGCATGGGATGCTGATGATGGAGATGTTTTCTGGGAAAGTGAATTTGGAAAAGGAAGACCTGGCTGGCATATTGAATGTTCAGCTATGGCAATGAAATATCTTGGAGACACTTTTGATATCCATACAGGCGGAACAGACAATATGTTTCCGCATCATGAAAATGAGATTGCTCAAAGCGAAGCTGCAACAGGCAAAAGGTTTGTCAATTACTGGATGCACTGCTCGCACCTGGTTATAAATGGTGAAAAAATGAGCAAATCTCTGGGAAACTTTTTTACTTTAAGAGATCTTATAGATAAAGGCTATGAAGCAAGAGCTATAAGATTTGAGCTTCTTTCTACACATTACAGGTCACAGCTTGATTTCAGAGAAGAAAACCTAAAGAAAATTCCAGCTACACTTCAAAAGTTCTATGATTTCCTTGATAGATTAGATGAGATTATTAAAGAAGATAATCCAGACTTAAGAACTGAGAAGAATAGAAATGATAATATTAATAATTTCGCAGAAGAAAGTGATAATGAAGTAAATGATATGATTCATCTGGCTAAGAGTCAATTTGAAAATGCAATGGACGATGATCTCAATATATCCGGAGGTCTTGCAGCAATTTTTGTTTTTATGTCAAATATTAATGCAACAATAGATGTAATTGATTCAATAAATGCTAAAAAAGTAAAAGAAGCAATGCTTGGCTTTGATTCTGTGCTGGGAGTTATGCAGCATGAAAAAGCAGACATACCTGCTGAGATACTGGAAAAAGCAGAGATGCGCGAGAAAGCGAGAAAGCAAAAGGATTTTGCAGAGGCTGACAAAATAAGAGATGAATTAAAAGAGATGGGTTATGTAATTGAAGATACTTCTAAAGGACCAAGGGTTAAGGTTATATGATATATGACTCAGCAGAAGATTATCTGCTTCTTAAAAAAACAAACTTTGATGAAAAAGTCCTTCAGCTAACAAAAAAGATACCAAAAGGAAGAGTTTCAACATATAAAATAATAGATTATACAATTTTTAAACAAAACCATTATTCCTGATATAAGCACTAAATAAAGCATACTACACTTCCTGATGCCTTCTTTCCGAAACAATTAAATAATCCATGATCTATATCTGATATATGACTGTGAAAAAGCTTGCTGCTCTGTTCAGTTCAAGAAAAGACAGCATTTATTCGATATACCTGATGAAGAAAAAAGGTTATGATATAGCATGCCTAGTTTCTATGATTGATGAAAGCCTTTATTCGTGTATGTTTACTTCTTCTGTTGTTAAGATTGTTGAGCTTCAGGCAGAAGCAATGGAGCTTCCTGTAATAATAAAGAAGACAAATGGTGAGGAGAATGAAGAACTTATGCAAGCTCTGAGAGAAGCAAAAGCTAAATATGGCATTCTTGGCGTTGTTACAGGAATTAGGCATTCAAAATCCAAAAAGGAGGATATAGAAAAAGTTTGCAATGAACTTGGGCTTGAAGTGCATTCTCCTATCTGGGAGATTGACAGCGAAAAAGAAATGTATGATCTAGTTGCTGCAAGATTTCACATGATATTCACTTCAGTTGCTGCAAGAGGCCTGAACCATGGCTGGCTTGGCAGGAAGATAGGCAAGAGAGATATCAATAAGCTTGTTGATCTTAAGAATGAATGCGGCATAAATGTTGCAGGAGAGGCTGGGGAATTTGAAAGTCTTGTTATTGACTGTCCTATGTTTAAGAAAAAACTTGCAATCAACAGATTCACAATATTAGAAAAAAATGAGTTTACATCACAGATGATGATAGATGATGTTAGTCTTGCAGATAAATAAATTTTTTTCTAGGAAAATCGGCTATTCCCCAGCTAAAAGCTTGGGGGTATTCACCGCCGATTTTCAATCAAAGCCTAGTCTGTTTTGTTTTCGACCAACTATTTGATTTCTCAATATAGTGTTTTATAGTCTCAGAACTAACACTTCCTACGCTTCTATACATTGTCCCCCTATTCCAAAGATGTTTATATTTCTTCAAAGAAGGATAATTCTTCCTAATAAAATAGGAACTGCCTCCTTTCAAAATTTGGAACAATCTCCTGACTGAATAATCAGGAGGACAAGAAACAAATAGATGTACATGGTCAGGCATAACTTCTTTTGTAAACAAGTCAATTTTATGACGTTCACAAATCCAATCAAATGCTTTTTCAGCTATATCCTTAGTCTCTTTCCATTGAAAGATCTTGCCCCTCATCTTAGTAACTAAGACTACATGGTACCAATTTTGCCCCAGATTATGGGGAAATCTTTTTATATCAGAGTTCACACTATTCATATTAAGCACCTCATATGCGTTTTTCACAGCCAAAAACGTGTATGAGCTCATACTAACACCAGATTCGCTATGTAATGATTCTCAGAAATCTCTCAAAGAAAAAGCTTTGCTTTTTCTTAATCGCCCTAAAGGGCTAGTCCTGTATCCCACAGTTAAAAACAGCAGCTAAAGCTGGGTCTTAGGAATCTTTTTAGAATAATGATTTTTATTTTTTTAAGATAATTCTTTTCTATATTGAAAATAAATTAATAAAAAAATAAAAATCTTTATAAATTTTAGGCGTAAAGGAGGCTCAAGCGTTAATGCTGATGTTTGAACCTCCAATTCACATTATTTAACTAACCTCTAACTATAACGATTTACAACTACGTTTAAAAATCAGCCCTATTTTGTTGAATATCTTTTTGTTCTTTTAGATACTTGAATTTTTCACTGATATAGGTCATCCCGCAGTTCACTTTCATATTGTCACCATGCAGTATAAGGCAGATTTCAGTATTTTCTGTTTTCCATTGGCTAAGATAACTCAAGTTTCCCACGCTAATCGCCCACCCCTTATGCAAAGCGTCAGTCTTTTTATAATATTCACTTCTCCATATCTCCTTATCTGATTCTGGTTTGCCATATTTACTCGTAAGTGCATTTTTAAAATCTTTATAATCCAGAATAAAATGGTGTGAATGTGAATGTTCTTCCTGCAATACATATCCAGCACTATATAATTTATCCTGAATAAAACGATAACCTATCAAAACTTTTTTGTTTATTACTCTATTTTGATAGATTATCATTTCTGGAGTTTGTTCTGAGGGTTTTAGTGTCTCAGATGCCAAAACCTCATTTTGTGACATCCCCCACTTAGTTTTTCTAAAATCATCTGCATAGGTTTCTGAAACTGTAAATGATATTAATGCTAATATCAAAAATAATGTTACTTTTTTCATAATTCTCTCTCCTTTTTCTTCCTGCGAAATAATCTAAAATTTGCAAAACCAGGAAATAAATTAATAAAAAAATAAAAATCTTTATAAATTTTAGGCGTAAAGGAGGCTCAAGCGTTAATGCTGATGTTTGAACCTCCTTTACCGATATCACCTCATTTCACATAATTCTTCTTTTAATTTAATAAACATTTTATTCCTCAAAATAATTAGGTTATGTTCAACGGGGATCATAAAGACCTCCGTTAAACTCAATCTCTAATTCTTAATGATAAGGACAAAGTTTGACCCTACAATCTCAGTACCATCCACCAAAGTAGCGGTAAGAGTCAATTCAACTACATCACCGTCATTAAGATTGTCCAGTCCAAGAGAAGCAACGATTTCCTGATTATCAAACTTCAATACAAGGTCATCATAACCATCAAATTGTCCATAATCATAATATTCCTCTTCAAGACCTTCATCTTTGCACATTTGTACATTCAGAGGCATACTAATGTCTTCTGTATTTGAACGTAATGGAGCAACCACCTCTTCAAGTTTTATTGAAACAGGATCAATCTCTGTAACGTCAAGATATTCAGTACCAAGTACTGCTACAGGGAAATCACCTTCATCTGTCACATTCAAGGGGGTTGGGCACCCACCAGGTTTAATGTCAATAGTAATATCAAATGGTTCGGGAGGCTCAGATGCTGAATCTTTAACAATAAAATGACCTATGATATTATTCTGAAAAATCCCTTCACCAAAATCAGAATTACCTATAACAGTCACATATTTATAAACAAGAGGATGACTGGGGTGCACTTTTAACTCATATGAACGGCGTCGTACTTGATCAGTTGAGGTATACCCATAAACAGTATAAGTATGCCAACCAGAAGGATCCCAATCATAATACACACCACCAAACAATCTATGCATTGTTCGAATTCCATTCACATTTTCCATTGGTGCAAAATAAACAGCAGATACCATACCAAGAGCACTGTTTAAGGCATTAAAATCTGCCACAGTGGCATACCTGAACCCGTCGAATTCCCCTCCGGGCTGAAGTTCTACCAACATTTCATCAGTAGAAATTCCAAGAGTGACAGATATATCCAGCCACTCTATATTTGTAACTGTATCATGTGTAATGTTACCGTCATCAACAAACTGCCAATCTTTTGAAACAAGTTCTGCTGAAACAGTGTTAATCATAAATACTACAGCCAATACTACAGTCAATAATGTCAAAAGTTTCCTTTTCATAATAATTTTCCTTTCTTTTAATGATTTAATTAAATACGTAAATAATTTTTTCATCTTGTCCTCCCTTCTATCTCATCAAGTGTTATACAAAGACTCTATGTTACGGATTTATCTTCAATTTTCCAAAGAATTAATAAATTATTAGACTAACTTCCCAACTATATAAATTCAACCTAAATCAGACTTTATCATCAGACCAGAGGGTTTTTCACCTTATGGTATTCCGCATAAAAATCCAATTTGATTAAAAGGTCAAAAGCAAATAACTTATGATTTACCTTTCGTTTACAACCTTTTTCTTTAGCAATTTTATCTTAGTTATTTTTATAATCTAAAGCAAAATTGCTTATAGAAACTCTGTTTAAAACACAGTTGTGTATGTTTGAAACATTGTTTCTGATTGTTGGTAATTTATATATAGATTAAGAATGGCGCAGACCTTATAAATGTTGGGATTTGCTACTACTATTAAGGTAATAACTTAGCTAATTCACTTTGATAGGGGCTATAATCAAAATACATTTGTCAGTGATAAATAGGGGTATTCCGGGTATTCCAGCAGTACTCAAACAGCTAGAACCAAGCTCAGTAAGTAAATAATATTTCATAAGAATTATTGTAAATTTTAGGCGTAAATTAGAAAAAAACGAGTTCACATCACAGATGATTATTGATTATATGATTCTTGTTCAGAAACTATAAGAACCTATAAGGATTCTCAGCACTAGACTTATAGCCAAGTTTTGAGTCAAGATATTTTTCTATTCTTATACGACACCTTTCATCTTCGTCACAAATCTTATTTGCCTCATCACCCATTTGTGCAAGCTCATCACTCATCCGATTAAGGAAACGAATAACCCCACATGGTTTTTTCTTCTTAAATTTTGTTTCATAAATATTATTAACTTTTTGAACTAATCCTAAAACTTCTTTCTCAATTTCTGATCTATCAGAAATTAATTTCCTCTCCCCAATTGCTTCATCGTGGAGCTTAGCTGCAATATGGAGATTAGTTGCATGGTGGATATTATTCATTTTATCACTAAGAGTTAGACTTAAGGGATAAGTTGCAAGCACAATGCCCTGGATATCCCTATCATTAATTTGATATCTGTTAGAGAGTCCAGGGATACATAAAATTTCTGTTCCATCTTCAACTCTTGAATAAAATAGAGAATAATCTTGATCTGCTAAGAATTTGTTTAAAGTAATTTGATATTCAGGTTTTTTAAATTTTTTAGTAAACAGATGTATACATTTACTTATTTTACCCTTAGCTTTACTAATTCTTTCAGGTATAATATCATCAATAGCTAATTTTAAGAAACCAATATTATTTTCCTTATTGATATATCCTTTTCCATCTCCATAAGGCATTTTAAAATAATAAAGCATTTTTGAATCTATGTCAGGAGATTTTGCAATTAATTCTCCAGAAGGAATATTTCCAATATATTCAAATCTTTCTTTTTGATACATTTTAAATGACCTACTCCCCAATCTAAAGATTGGGGTATCTTATGCTAATCCATGGTGTATTGCTTGATTCTGGATATACTTTTCAACTGTTGCAAACTCATTATATCCTACAGTTATGGCGCATCCACC
>JAYEPB010000153.1:0-23908 GCA_034723595.1 Nanobdellota archaeon | reverse complement strand
TGACATGGGTGTTGAAGTCTGTACTGCCTACGTTTATTCCATCCTGCTGAAATTTGATCTTGCCTTTGCCAGTTATTTCCAGAGTTAGGTTTATGATATTTGATAAATTGCCTTCTTCTGAGAAGTTTGTGGTATCTCCATCGAAATTTGAATATGTGGGTTGCGCAATAACTTGGGTGTCTTCTAATTTCATGATAAAAGCATCATTTCCACTTAATGATCCTTCTGTTTCTGATGAACCTGCGAAATTTGCACCAGCATTAGAATTGCCTGTTAAATAAATAGAAGTTCCAGCACCATTTATTGTAATCGCTTGTGCATATTCATTACTATCATTCATCCCTCCTATGAGATGAGTCCATTGCCTTTTTCCACTGCTGTTTAATTTCATTACAAAAGTATCAAGACTGCTTAATATCCCATCAAAGGATTTATTGTTTGAATTAGTAAAATTAATCCCGCCATAAGTATAGCCAGTAATATGAGAATTATTATTATCATCGAGAGCAATATCATAACTCTGATCGTTCTTTGAATCGGTGCTTGCACCAATAAAAGTCCACATCCTAGAACCTGCGCTATTGAGTTTTATCACAAAGACATCATTTGAAGAAGGTATGCCCTCAATAAATTTATTATCAGCATCCCCTAAATTAATCCCATCATCAGTACATCCAACAGCATAAGAATTACCAGATGTATCAACTGCAATACCCCTACTATAATCACTCTTAGAAACATTACTCCCAGCAATATAAGTCCATTGTCTTTGACCAATAGTATTTAATTTTATAACAAAAACATCATTTCTATCCAACTCACCTTCTGTCAGTTTGTTTGATGAACCTGCAAAATTAGTACCATCATAAGTATATCCTGCAACATAAGAATTGCCAGATGTATCAACTGCAATACCCTCACCAATTTCAGATTTAGAAACATTACTCCCAGCAATATAAGTCCATTGTCTTTGACCAATAGTATTTAATTTTATAACAAAAACATCATTTTTATCCAACTCACCTTCTGTCAGTTTGTTTGATGAACCTGCAAAATTAGTACCATCATATGTATATCCTGTAACATAAGAATTACCAGTTGTATCAACTGCAATTGATTTACCAAATTCATGATTAGAAACAATACTCCCAGCAATATAAGTCCACTGTCTTTGACCAATAGTATTTAATTTTATAACAAAAACATCATACCCACCTAACACACCTACAGTATATTTATTGGAAGAACCTGCAAAATTAGTACCATCATAAGTATATCCTGTAACATAAATATTATTATTAGAATCAAGTTCAATATCCTGCCCATAGTCATAATTTTCACTTCCAGAAATATAAGTCCATTGTCTTTGTCCAGTTTTATTTACCTTCATAACAAAAACATCAGTTGAGCCAAGAACACCCTCATAAGATTTGTTTGTATCATCACCAAATCTTGATTGAGCATCAGTATTTCCAACCATATATATATTTTCATCATCATCCATGACAACACTATAACTATAATCATTATTCCCTATCCCTGATGCTGCAATAAATGTCCACTGTCTGACTCCTGTATCTTTATTAAGTTTCATTAAGAATCCATCATTATCTTTTGTTTCGCCTTCTATTATTTTGTTTGTAGGATTTGCAAACTCTGCCCCATTTTGAGTGTATCCTACTGCATAAACAAAATTACCTTCTATTGTAATTCCTTTCCCATAATTGTACCCAGAACCACTTCTTCCCACAAATGTCCATAGTCGTGTTCCAGCACTATTAAATTTTATTATAAAAGGCTCCCCTAATCCCCCAGATGCACCTTCAAAATACCTATTGGTAGGATTACCAAGATTTGCGCTATCAGAAGAATACCCTGTAACATAAGAATTTCCAGAACTATCAAGACAAATATCATAACTATACTCATATTTTGAAGTAGTACTTCCAATTAAAGTTGCCCATTGTTTGGAACCAGAATTACTAAGTTTTAAAAGAAAAACATCATAATGAGACAATGTACCTTCAGATTGAGTAACGCCTCCTGTAAAATCAGTGTTTGAATAAGTGTATCCAGTTACAAAAGAATTACCTGAATTATCCACAGTAATCCCAAATCCAAATTCAGGATTTGAACCTCCTGCAATATATGTCCATTGTCTTTGACCAGCATTATTCAACTTCAAAATAAAAACATCAGTACTGCCAGGAGTACCACCACTATATTTATTAATTGAACCTGCAAAATTTGTACTATCATAAGAATACCCAACAATATAAGAATAGCCATTCAAAATAGCAATACCTTCCCCAGATTCATATTTTAAATCACTACTCCCTGCAACATAAGTCCATTGCAGTTCCCCATTATGGTTGAGTTTAATTACAAATACATCATTACCACCTAAACTTCCTTCTGATGTCCTTGAATTACAAAAACCACTTCCATTATTAGTCTTTCCAGTTATGTAAACCCCATAATTATCGACAGCAATGCTCCGTCCATAATCGTGAGAATCACTAGCACCTATAAATGTCCAAACCCTATTGCCGCTGCTATCTAATTTTACTACAAAGACATCATAAGATCCAGTGGTACCATCTACAATCTTATTATTAGAATTGCCAAAATTCTCAGAATTATAAGTAGAACCTATAAAAAATATATTATTATTATAAGTAGCAATCCTAGAACCATCATCACTACTGCTGCTTGAAATAAAATAAGTCCAAATTCTATTTCCATTATCATCAAACTTTATAACATAAATATTAGTGGATGAACTTGGTCCTTCACTTGTCTTATTTGTGGAATTGCAAAAATTCAAAACATCTTCAGTTTTACCAACCATATAGATGTATCCATCATCACCAACAGCAACATCATAAGCATAATCTTGTTTATAGTAATCACTTCCAACAACCAGACTCCATTTTTTTACTGGGTCAATAAAAAGCTGTTTATTTGTATCATAATCAGCAATATTATAACTAATATAATCATCTTTAGTGATTTTATAACTGCAATCGATGTATTCTTTTATGTTGTTATTATTTAATTGATAACAGACTGGGGCTTCTTCTATGATTTGATTGTCATTAAGTTCATATTCCAGATTGCCTGTTTCAGTGATTCCAAGAAATGACAGCTGCTCATTTGATAATCTTGTTTTTATCTGGGTGTGATCTGATTCAGGTTCAAGGATGTAGGTTATTTTATCACCATCTGTTAAGGATTCTATTTCAAGGCTTATGCCTGGATAGATTTTAGGATACAATACTTTGCTGTATGTTTCAATGTTGCTTTTGGAAAATTCGTTTGTTTCATAGATTATTATTTCAGGAGTTATCTGTTTGCCAATAGGATTTTCAAAATTGCCACCAACAATATCTATCTGAATAATTTCATTATCATAGATGTAATAAATTCCATCATTTGTAAAATGAGTATTTACTGAGCCGCCAACACCAGTATAAAATTTTAAGCTGTTGTCTGGAATCTGACCATAGTTCTTGATGTAATTTGGAGCGCTGCTGCTTAAAACTTCCTGAGAATGTTCTTTTTGTTTTAAATCAGTTGTCTGCGCTGGCATAGAAAAAGTTGTAGTGGTATTGATTGTTGGAGTAAGATTGGTTGTCTTGATTGTTTCTGAAGCTGAGGTATCAAATATATTGTGATATATGCCAATTCCAAATAATAGTATAAGACAAGATAAAATAATTAGGGGTTTTTTCATGTTGATTTTCACCTAGTTTGATTTATTATTGTAATATAATCTTAGGACTATTTATAATTTGTGATTTCTTTTAGGTCTTAGGTCTTTCTTCTGATTATGAATAAGCCAGCAAGGATTGTTATGAGTCCTAATGCTAAAGTTATTGTTGAGAATTCTGGAATTATTGCTGCACCTACTTGTATATCATCAGTAGTATTCAGTGTGTTCCAGCCACCAGTTGCATTGCTGCATGTAACATTCCAGGAATGGAGCGCTTCTGTTGAGAATCCACCAGATTTTGTAAAATTATAATTGGCGCTATTATCAGTCATCGCAAATGTAGTGCCAGGAGAATCATCAAACTCAATTATGCAATCTGCGCCGCCAATATGATCCCCAGATAGCTTATCAGTATAATTCGCATAGAAAGTTATATTTGTATCAACAGCCACAAAACTGCCCTCATATTCATCATAGATGTCAAGCCTTGCATTTGAGCCTATTGCATAGCTGGAAAAATGCGGTACCCTAAATTTTGTTATGAAATCATTTGTTTTCTGAATCTCATCACAATCAGCGCATTTTGTATTCTGGGCTTGGATTGCTGCCTTAGATTGATGGAATCCATCAGCAGTATATATATTGTTGTCTCCGCAATGTCCATCTGAATTGTTCAGGATAAGGTATGCTGTCGCATTGAATGTGAAATCTAATGCTGAAGAATTGACTGAAACAAAGCAATCTCCAAAGATTATATTTGTATCATAATCTTCTCCTTCAGCATCTACACCATAATCTTCAGGAAATTGTATTGTCATTGTCTCAGTCGCAAGAGTCATATTCGTAACATTTGTTACATCGACCTCTGAGAAATTGGTTGTTTCTGCTGATGTGAAGCTTGAGAAATTTGGAAGAATTGTTGGCTGAGTCCATTTTAAAAAAGCATGATTAACATTTTCATTTTCATTACTCCAAATATTTGAAAAATCCCAAATATTCATTGGTGGATTTGCATAATTATAAAAATAAGCTTCATTTGTATTTATAGCAGTACAATCAATCCCTCCAACTTCTGAACCTACACAATCAGGAGGATTAGCTATAGTATTTAACCAATATGAATTAACTATTTTTGAACCATCCTCTAACTTTCCAACAAAACCTCCAAAAGAATAATCTTCTCATTTATTATAATCTACACCTCCAACAGAATAGCAGTTAGTAATATTAGCACCTCTCAATTTTCCTACAAAACCACCTATTGTTGGATCACTAACTGGATTATCATTTGTTGCATACACAGTTCCTGTTGCATATGAATCATTAATATTAAGCATAGGAGCAATTCCAGCTTGGCCAATTAATCCACCTAAACCCTCCAAAACACCAGTTATGTCTGCTGTTGAATAACAATCATGTATTTCTGCCCTTCTCGAAGGAGCTTGTGCATAACCTATTAATCCCCCAACATACCATACTCCATCAATAGTGCCTGTTGAATAAGAATTACTAATTTCAGTGCTATCGCTGGATGATGCAGAAATAAATCCAATTAAAGCGCCAACCTCTTGTGAACCAGTAATTTGTGCACCTACAATCCCAATATTCTGTATTTGTATATCATACCCTTGACCAAATAACCCTATTCGGTTAGTTGAAGGGCGATTAATGTATAACCCTTGCACAACATGATAATTTCCATCCATAGAACCACGAAACCCAATAGTAGTACTATTGCCAACAGGGTTAAACCCCTCACCAGAATTCCAAGTAACAGTATCAGAGCAATCAATATCATTAACTAAATAATAATCTTCGTAAAGATTATCTTGCATGTTCTGCAATTCAATACAATCATGTATTGCAGTTAGCCCAAAAACATTTGCTGCTGTCAATATAGTTAATCAAAGAATAAAAAACAATTTCTGCATAATCTTCATACAACTCATTTTATTTTCCTTATATCTAGTCTTAAATAATTTTTAGTTGCAATATAATTTAACTATTATTTATAACTTGTGATTTTGCTTCTGCAAGATTTCATATCAATAATATCAACATCTTTTCGACACAGATAAAAATACCCGATAAAAATGTCCTTAGGTATTGCAATACCTGCATTTACAAATGCTTTTGCTAATGCTATACCTATTTCTTCTTCATCTCCTCTTGCATCAAAGTCCTTTAATGCATGAATAGTATGGCTGCACAGGAAGCCTTGATTTATTTTTAGCACAATATCTCTGTTTGAAGAAGTCAATGTGAATTTGTCATAATCAAATTGTATGGTCTTGCCATTAGCATCATGGCGTGCTAATTCAAATTTCACTAAGTCTTTGATAATAATATCCCTGCTTTTATCACCAAGATAATCTTCTGGCTCATATATGTTATAGAAATCAAAAAAACTGGCATCAACCATAGTCTCTTTAATATGAGGTGTGATAACACTTCCAAGGTAGCCTACTACCTTTTGCTTAGGCATTTTTTTTGTCTTAAGCCATTTATTCTTTATAAGATAGGCATACTGTTTTCCTTTGATTGTCTTTACTCTGATGAAGGCCATATCTGGCAGTTAGGCACTATTGGTATTTAAAGGTTTCTGAATTATCCAACCACCTAAAATGCCAGAAAACAGCAATTTTAGCCATTGATAAGTATTACTCAATATGACTTTCAATTACTTTTCCGTCTTTTTCAGAAAAAATCTGCGCAGAGAACTTATATATGCGGCAAGCCTCACTTTTCCAGACATCCTTATCAAGCCCTGCCTTTATGCATGTGTTCTCCAAAAGCTGTTTTTCATCCCAGCCATATTCACCAGCAACCTGAGGCAAAAGACAACCTTTAAAAGAATTCATTTCAACTATCAAGCCGTCTCTTTTTACCTTGATATCCCTGATGCATTTTTCAGAAGATGAATTATCAACAGGTTTAGGAAGAGTAAGGACAGATACTTCAATCTCAATATTATTTTCTTTATACTCTTCGAGATTCAATGGTGGAAACCTTGGATCACTGAAGGCTGCTGCTGTGCTTGCTTTAACCACACTATCAAATAAAGAGAAGATTGGCTCTATGAAGCCTATGCAGCCTCTTAATTCACCACATTTATGGATTGTAACAAAGACTCCTCTTTTTTCAATGAATCTTTGCTTCAGGATAGAGTCTTCTTTAAGTACTTTATCTCTTAAAATAGAATATATTGAATTGTGGGCAAGTTCTAGGAGGGCCTTTCCATCACTGATTGTAAATGCCATTTTATAAAAAAACATTAAAAAAGTTTATAAAAATTATTTTAGCTCTTTCATTGCTGTCTTTTTTAGCTTGTCTGCGTCTTTTGATAATGAATCTATGGCTTTTTTGACAGCGACTCTTGGACTCACTTTTCCATTGGTCTCTACAACCATTTGAGGGACGCTAACCAAAGGATGGTCTATCTTATAAGCTGCTACTTTTATATTGCTGTTCTTGCTTAATTCGTTCTTTATAATATTGCAGATAGTATGTCCTGCACCCTCAATCTTAAAGACGAGCCTGTTCTTTTTTTCTTCGATAACATTCATTTCCATTTTGTAAAACCTCTAAATGTCCAGTATATATTATATAAAGAATCAAAAGGTATTTAAAAACTTATTGGGGGATTTGAGTTTTGGGGCTTGAGATAGGGGCTTTTTTCAGGGGTTTTGATTCAGATTTATGATTTCAAAATTAAATCATGTTTCTATCCTGAAGCAGCTGACTTTTATCTTCTGAATCTTCTTGCGATGATGTTCAATGCTTTTTTTCAATGGAAAATCAAACCTTAAGATATCTGTTATCCTCACTTTTGAAGTATGGCATAATGCTTTAACAAAATTTTCAGTCGAGCTTTTGTGGAATGTGTATATAATACCTGCAAGATCAATTGCAACTTCAAGAAAAACCTTATCTATGTGCTTTATTCTTGTGCCAAAAGGAGGATTCTGGAGTACTGTATTAATTTTGGATAACATACCCCTTGACATCTCATTCTCTATAAAACCTGATGCCTCTTTAATATCTATACATTTTAGCACAAAATCTCTTTCTTTAGTAATATTTCCAAAATAACCCTCACTTTTCAAGTATAAAATATTGTTTTTTGATGTTTCAAGGGCATTTTGATCAATATCTAAGAAATATACCTTCTTTGCGCCTAGTAAAAGAGCACCAATACCTAATATCCCAGTACCGCAGCCAAGATCTGCTATTACCATATTATCTATGTCTCCCTTCATAAAAGCACTCCAAAGAACTTCTGCGGCAATCTCAGAGTCTGTTGGATACTGCTCAACTCTCACTTTTGGCCTTTGAAACACACTTAAACGTGATAAAACCACTGCCAAGCCAGATTTTGAAGCTATTTTTGCTGCCATTTTGCATAAATATGAATTTATATCTAAAAAAGAAGGCTGCTATTTAAATAAATATGGTTTGATCTTGAGAAAATTAAACAATTGTGCCTTATTAACTCTCACTTTTTGCCTTATTTTAGGGTAATTTATGAAGGATTTTGAGAAATATGAATAAATTAGACATATTTTGAGTTTTATGCCAGTCTTATTTCAATTATTGAAGGATTTTGGAAAATTTAAGAAACAATAGCAAATAATTACATTAAAATATCTCCTATTTAGAGGGTTAGATTAAAGCATAAATTGCTATTTATCAGCCCATATTGCCCATTAGAAGAGAGATTTAAGTATAAATGGCAGCTCTAGGCCCCAGTGAGATATATGTTATTTAGAGAAGATATTTGGGAATAAATAGGAGAATACAACATTATATTTTGAGCATATTTATGATCTAAAATAGTATAATTCTACCTAATACCACCCAACAATTTGTGCCAGATAGGGGTTAAATGGGAATATAGTCTCACTTTCAAGAATAATAGATTAATCAGATAATTTGAGCTATTTTCTAGGGTTTTTAATATATATTTAACATATTTATTTAAAAAATCACAATTAATTTGTCTAAATGCTAATATGAACTAAATTTAATAATCTGTTTTGAGAGGGATTCCAAGTCATTCCCAAATAAGTCCCAGGAACATCCCAAGTCATTCCCAATAGTCCCAACATTCCCTACATTCCCACAAAAATAAAGATAGGGAATGAAAAAAAGAATCAGAAAGTTACAAAGGTAAGAGGGAAAAGATAAGATAAATGAAAAATAGAGAAGCACTATATTCCCAACATTCCCTACATTCCCAAATGAGAACATCCAAAGACATTCCCAAGAAAATCCCAAAGAAAGAATAAAGAAGAACAGATGAGGAGATAAGGGGAAATGGCAAGATAAAAGAGAAGAAGTTTAACACGATAAAGAAGAAAGATCAAAGAAAAGGAGAATAGAGAAAAGGGAATGAGAAGAGCATTAGAAAAGTCATTCCCAACAGTCCCAACAGTCCCAAATGGGAATGAGAAGACATAGAAAGAGACATAATAGGAAAGAAAAAAGAAAGAAGGATAAGAGATATAATGAGGAAATATAAATAAGAGAGATTCAAAGAGAAATGATTATAGGCCCACGATAAAAAACAAAAAGACAAAGGGAATGAGGAGAGGAATGAAGGGAATGAGGAGAAAATCCAAGGGAAAATATCTCTGATCATTCCCAATAGTCCCAACATTCCCAAAGGGAATAAATGAGAATAAGAAAAAGGATGAAGAAGGGATAAAAAACGAAAAGTATAAATAAGAAAGAATCAAATATATGAAAATATGGTCATTTTGGGATCTTCAAAAAAGCTTGAATTGCTGAAAAGCAAGATAGGAAATATTGATATAAAGCTATTAAATTCTTTTGACAATATCAAATATGACATCCACAATATCTACAGATGGATAGACTACCTCAATACTGTAATTGAAGGTCAGAATAAGACTATATATGGTCAATCCTCAACTATAAATTATCTCCAGATTGCAATAGAAGAGATACCTAAAAACAAAGAAGATATTCGAAAGATGATTGATGAATATTATTCAATACAACCATTTGCAGTAAAGATCAGCGAACTCATCAAAAGAATTGAAGTGTTGGAAGCAAATAATGTAAGAATAGAACATGTTGATGCTATCAAAAATAGGATAAAACAATTGATATATGATTATCCAGTAGTTGTTGAAGCACTTGATGATCTTAAAGTGAGAGTTAGAGCTATTGAAAAAAATAAAAAACAAATAAACAATAAACAAGAATATGAAAGAGAAGCACCTGAGAGGCAATATACAAGACCTAAACTCCAGGAAAAAATAATAAAATCTGTAGCAAGAGCATCAAAAGAATATGTCAAGAATCTTATCCTATCACTTATAGAAAAATATGAAGAAATAAGCGCGCTTAAAATAAGGGAAATTATCGTCGAAGAACAAGGGATTGTATCCAAATCTTCATTCTACCGCATGCTTGAGGAGCTTGAAAAAGAAAAAAGCATTGATATGGTCAGAATAGGCAAAGAAAAGCATTATCATGCTTCAAAAGTTGTGCAACAAAATTTTGATAAGATTTAGAAATCTATTTAAACAAGCATGATTTTTAATTTAGATGATTGGGGGAATGGCATTCAGCAAATTCAACAAAAATAAGCAGAAGAACATTACAGAATTCAGTTCAGATTCTTTTAGGGAAATGAGTTATCGTCTTAAAAAAAGCTTCAGGCAGATTAAGCAGGAATTCTCAGATCATCTCACAGCAATAAACCAGAATACAAATGAGATGGAATCAGCTCATGAATATCTTTGCGAACTTGACTCGAAAATAGAAAAACTTGCTGAAAGAATTGATGAAATTAGCATGCACCTGGGCATTGCTAAAAAGGCACCAAACTATAACATAAGACCACTTACAAGACGCGAACAAGAAGTGTTTCTCTTCCTATACACTCAAGATGATGGAATATCTCTGACATATACACAAATTACAAGAAGACTTGCCTTGACACAGCCTCTTGTGCAGACATATATCTCAAATATGATTGCAAAGGGTGTTCCAATAGTCAAAAAATATGTCAACAACATAGAGCATCTGAGTCTTGATCTTCATTTTAAAGCCTTACAGGCAAAAGAAAACATTGTAGGGATCCATAAAACAATATCAAAAGATCTGCTGAAAAAGACAGATTAAATTAAAAAATTTTCTTTGAAAATTTTTTACATAAAATGCAAAGAATTCTAAATATTTTAGGTATAAAATTTATTAAAAATTTCAAAGAAAATTTTAAAAATAGGTGTGCTGTTTTAAACGCAGATATTGTTGATTTAAGGGGTTTTCCGCAGTTTTGGTGCCAATACTCAAATAAGATTAGAAAATGGCAGAAATAGGGGTTTCTGTTAGCCAAATTTTGAAGGAAATCAAAAAGTGCATCAAAACCCACAAATTTATATATTAGTTCGCATTATATACATTATGCGAACTTTCATTTATAAGGGGATTGTGAAATTGGAGGTTTTTGATTTAAAGCGAACTTTTTGAATGGTTTGATACAAAAAAATTAGGTGATTATGGGAAAAAAGATAGCTGAAACTTTGCCAAAATACTTGACAAGGAAGGAAATTGAAGCAATGATTGAAGAATGCGGAAATATACGCGATGAGCTGATTCTTCTCTTTATGTACAATATTGGAGCGCGTGTCAGTGAATTGATTAATTTTAGGATTGAAGATATAGATTTCGAGAACAATTCTGTATCGATCTTTAGAGGAAAGGGAGCAAAAGACAGGACAGTTAATATCTCTAAGGATTTTGCGCAATTATTAAGGGCTTTTGTAAGGAGAAAAGACAAAGGCACTCTTTTTATCAGCAATCATGGAAAGCCATTTACACCAAGGGCAATACAGAAAAAAATAAAATCAATCGCCATGTCAGCAGGGCTTGCGTATATCGATAAAATCACACCACATTCATTAAGGCATACGCACGCTGTTCATGCGCTGCAGTCTGGTGTCAATATAGTCTCGATAAAGAAGCATCTGGGGCATAAAAACCTCAAGACAACAATGGTATATACTGAAATCTCCGACGAGATTGTCAAAAAAGATTTTGAAGATCATAAGCCATTTAAGCTTAAAAAGGAATATGATCAGAAAAGCCTGAAAGGGTATAAAAGTTGATTTGAAAAGTGAGCTTAGTTTTATCTTTTATTTTAAGTTATCGTCGATAAAAAAGGAAAGTAAAGTGTAAAATATATATTTTGGAATGTATATGTCTTGTTAAATATATTATAATATGCCTATCTTGTTTCTTATTTTGAGATATATGTTATATTATATCAATATCTAAATATCTATTTTGTAGTTTTTGGTTTTATTCATTTCTATATTGAAAATTATATATAACTGCATTAAAAACAGCCAAAAAGTGAGAGTTAAATGTGTGAGGCAGTAAAATATACAATAAAATGAGTTATATGGAGACATTTTGAGGATATAGATTTTAAAAAATCGATAGTGAAATAATCGTAAATGTCAAAAATAAGGGGAATAAGTGTGATAATGAGTAATAAAATGAGAAAAAGAAACATGAAAGATAAAACTGGCAAGGCAATTAAAGAGCATAAAAATGAGGGAAGGCTAAAAGTGTGGATAAGATAAGGAGATAATTGTATGAAAAAAGATCTGAGAAGCAAAAAGAAGAGAAAGAAGAAAGAAAGGATTAAAAAATAGAATAAGTAGATAGTGTGTATGCAGATAAATAAAAAGTATAGAATGGGGTAGAATATAAGGGAATGCTATGTCAAAAGTCCGTGACCACCACCAGTGAAACACTGGTGGTATAAAATATATGAAAGTGAGGGTTTAAGAAGCAGAAAGAAGAAAAATAGCAATAAAAAAGCAAAGATATGGATAAAATAGAGGATTTGTCTTTTAGGCACTAGGGTGGAGAGTATATAATATGGAGAAAATATAGCCTAATTCCTTTGTTTTTAAGGGTTTTAAGGGTTTATGAGATTGTGAGGTATATAAAACTTAATAAAGCAAATTATAGATAGTAGATAAATGAGTATGGCAAAGCAATATCTAAAAGATGTGATAATTAAAGATAGCAAAGGAAAAGAAGAAGTGAGTATTCTTATAGAAATAGGGGAATATGTGAGATATCATTATATCAATCCAAATATCTATCTAAAAACAAACAATGTATATGAGAGATGAAAAAGCAGCATAATCCTCAAAAATAAAGAAGGAAAATGTGAGCATTTGTTTATGATTCAAATGTGTCAAAAGTCCGTGACCACCACCAGTGAAACACTGGTGGTATAAAATATATGAAAACAGGAATATGAGGATAAAGCCAAAAAGTGAGATTCGAAAAAATAGAATCAAAAAGAAAATGTGGAATAAAGAAGATGATAGACATAGAGGACTTATTTATTGTCTAAAGGGAGAATTAATAGGGAACTAAATTATATTTTTCATATGATTAAATTCACATCCCCATCCCAGGCATGCCACCCATCTTTTTCATGAGCTTATCCATGTTTCCGCCCTTGCCTTTCATCATTTTGACTACTTTTTTCGATTGCTTGTATTGCTTCAAAAGTTCCCTTATAAGAGAGGATGGCTGACCTGAGCCCTTAGATATCCTTTCCATCCTTACGGAAGTGATTGAATTTGGGTCTTCTAATTCTTCTTTTGTGCAGGAATCCATGACATATCTCCATTTCTCTAGCTTACCCTGCTGAACTTCAAGCATCTCTTTAGGAAGTTTCATCTGGCTAAAGCCAGGTACCATCTCGATAATTTTTGAAAGTGAGCCCATCTTTTTCATTGCCTGCATCTGCTCATAGAGGTCTAACAGGCTGAACTCACCTTTAAGAAATCTTTTGCCTAAATCCTGGGCCTGTTCTTCTGATATTGCTCCTTTTGCTTTTTCAAGCAATGCCTCAATATCACCCATGCCCAGCAGTCTTCCTACAAAGCCCTTAGGATTAAATTGCTCAATATCACTTATCTTCTCTCCTACACCTATGAACCTTATAGGTGCTCCTGCTATTGCGCATGCTGATAATGCGCCTCCTCCTCTTGCAGTGCCATCCATTTTTGTAGCTATAACTCCTGTTATGCCGCAGCTTTCATGGAACTGTTTTGCCTGCTTCTCAGCAGCCTGACCTATATCAGCAGATATTACAAGGAAGTTCTCATCAGCCTTGATTATATCATTAATATCTTCTATCTCTTTTATAAGATCATCGCTTAATGCATCCCTGCCAGCTGTATCTATTATGACAATATCAAATTTTTTTAATTCGTCTTCAAATTTCTTATATATCTTTACTGCATCTTTGGTCTCATTATCTATAAATACTGGAACATTCACCTGTTTTCCTATCTGCTTTATCTGGTCCATAGCTGCGGGACGATGAATATCAAGACCAAGAAGCGCTGCCTTATATCCTCTGTTTGTGAAGTAATGCGCAAGCTTTCCTGACTGAGTAGTCTTTCCTGAGCCGAAAAGACCAACAAGCATGATCTTAAATGGCTTTGCTTTAATGTCAATCTTCTCAGTTTCTCCTCCAATGAAGTTTACAAGCTCTTCATATACTATATTGACAAGATGCTCTTTTTTTGTCAGTCCTTTTGGAGTCTCTTCTTTCAGTATTTTTTCTTTGATTGTCTTTGTCAGTTCAAATACAAGCTTTACATTTACGTCTGCCTGAAGAAGAGCCCTCTGAATATCCTTAACAAGCTCATTCACAAGTTTCTCGTCGACAAAAACAGCTTTTGCTATCTTAGATAAAGTGTTTTTTAAAGAGTCCCCTAATTTTTCAAGCACCATAATGGATAGGAATGAGGGGGTTGTTTATAAAATTTATGTAGAAATTGTTTTGAAATAGATAATATTGAAATGTAATGTAAATCAAACAAAGAATAAAGCGATAATAATAATAATATAAATCTTATATGATTAATTGGTTAATTCTGTTAAATAATGATTTATAGTAATAATATTTTCTATGCTATTATCTAAAAAATATTTTTACACAATATTTATAAAGCATGCCTGATTTGTATTTAAGAATATGAAATATGAAGATATGTTAAAAAAAGGAAGAGAAGAACTTCCTGAAGTTGTTTTTGAGAAAGAAAGGTTTGAGATACCTAAGGTTATAGGGCATCTGCAGGGCAATAAGACAATAATAAGCAATTTTGTTTCTATAGCAAACACATTAAGGAGACCTGTTGATCATATGATGAAATTCATCCTTAAGGCTCTTGCTACACCAGGCAATATTAAGGGAAAATCCATGATCTTTGGAAGCAAACTTGCAGCTTCTAAGATAAATGAAAAAATAAGGCAGTATGCACATGAATTTGTCCTATGCAGAGACTGCGGCAAACCTGATACTAAAATCATTAAAGAAGGCGCGTTTACTTATCTGAAATGCCAGGCATGCGGGACAAAGTATACTATTAAGGATATTAAGTAGGATTTGAGATATTTTTTCTTGGACGTGATTGATGTGTATTACATTCTATTTTAAAATTGATTAACAAAAGAAAAAAGATACTTTCATACTAAAAATTACTAAATTAGTAGATAAATCTAAATGGCTTTTTGAATATATGTCTCTTTCAAGGAGAATTGTTCGTTCAAGGAAAGACTATGATTTGGCTTATTTAATGGATTATATCAAGAAAAAACAAAAAGAACAAGAAGAAAGTAAAAGAATAATATATCATAATCCTGATTTAAATTTAAGACAAATGATGATTATTAAATAATTTATGCTAAATCCTAATAAAATATTTAAGATTAAGGAAATATCTGAAACTTATAGAATTGTATATCAAACAGCAAGAACTGATTTATTGTTATTAGCTAATAAAGGAGTTATAGATAAAAAGATATCTGGAACAACCTTTGTATTTTCTTTAAAGAAAAAAATCCCCTCTTTTTCTTAATTATTACGGCTGTTTTCTTTGTATCAACCAAACCATTTGCCTAATGCTTCCTGCCTTTCTTTATCTTTTCCAAATACGCCTTCTATCCTTCTTCCGAGGACTTCAAGTGTCTGTTTAAGATAAGGGGATACATTATATGTTGTTGCGAGGTTCATTGATGATTCAAAATATTTGACAACAGAGCCTTCGCTGATTGTGAAGATTATCCTTCCATTGCATTTTATTCCATTCTTGTATTTTTCGCATTTGCCTATCAAAGGAGGTCTTCGATATATCTCATTGCATTTGATGCACCTGAATTGCTGCATTGAGAATTTCCTTAAGTTTCCTTTAGTGTCTTTGATGAAGTGTTTCTCTATGACAAATGTCGCTACATCAGATTCATCTACAGCTCTTACTTTTTTGGCAATAGCCATCTGTCCACCCAACTTCTCTGCCATAGATGGAAGAATCTTATATGCTGAGCATAATGTCCCATGGTTTATATTTGTTATGTCATGAGTAAATCCTTGCCCTTCATACTGCCTTTCTTTCTGCAGGAAATCTCCAAATTTATCAATTGAAACATCCCATGGGTTTTTGTATTCTTTGCAGGCATTATAGAAATCAAGATCATATTTCCAGGCTATATCCATATCAAATATCATATCATCTATTTCAGAAGGGACTACTTTTGATGTGAGAACCAAAGGCGCATCCTGTGTAGAGCCTCTGTGCGCAGGGAGGAAGTGTCTTGAGAAGTTTACTAAGACATCTAATAGGAGGCATATGCTTGCTTCATCTCCATCGCAGTTCTTTACAAGAAGGTTATTTGCCATAAAATTATGATGTTTGAGATTAAGGCAATAAGTAGTTTCTTCTTTATGTTCTTTTATTTTGATTATTTTAGGGTATGCATAAGATTTATCAGGTTCTATCTTGTTGAATTTAGGCTTGATTTTTTCAAAATTATTTATAAGAATCTTCTGTTTTCTGCTTAATCTGAAACCAATATGTTTTAGGAATAATTTAGAAAATTTGCTTGATATTGTTATTTTAGTAACTTTAAATTTGGGTATATCTCTTTTCTTTTTTATGTGAAAATCTTTGACTATTTGACCTGGTTCTTTTTCATATTCATAACTATTTGTAAAAATTCCAAATCTTTTCAATGCAAAACTTAAATCAAATATTAATTTCTTGCTTATAGTATCGCACATTACCCTTAAATCGCCTTTGGAAACTGAACCATCACCATCATAATAACCAGATAATAAATAAGCTAATTTATGTTTAGGCAAATTAAGGAATATTGAAGGTATGCATTTCTCGCGAGCATTTGACCCTAATTTTAAATGTTTTACAAATAGTTCATATATAATTCTGCTTGAATATGTTAAATGATCATCATGATTCTCAATTGGATTCAAGCCAAAATATGATTTCATTATTCTTTTGATATTATCTCTTATTTTCTTCTCAGTGGCTGTTATAGATATCTGGAAAAAGCTTTTTTTAGAAGAATTTTTTCTGGCAAATCCTTCTGCAATATATAATCCAATAAGATATAAAACATCTTCATTAAATTGGATAATTGATGGGATTGATATAGAACATCTTTTATAACCTAATTTTTTAGGTATAATCTTTAATTTAAATAATAATTTAATAGGGAAACTGTCTCGCAAGAGAAAATTATCCATATCATTCTTACTCAAATTCAGTAATTTTCTTGCTTTTTTTCTTCCTCCAGATGATTTCACAAAATGTAATACTTCATTGAGATTTCCCCTGCCCATTAAATTTTTTTTGTCATTAAATATTTCAAATAAATTCAACTCAGAAGTATCATTCTCATTTAAATCAATTGAATAAGGGACAATAAGCTGCTCTCCAATCTCAAGTGTTGATGCTCTTTTTTTAATAAAACCTTTTGTATAAATCTGATGATTTAAAGTTGTCTTGATTGAATTTCCACCTTCTAATATAAATTCTATTATTGGGGATTTTTTATGTTTTGAAAACTCTTTTATTGGAACTAATTCCATAAGATTATTGTTTTTATTATAAGCAAACATAAAAAACTCATTAACTTCCTTAACTAATGTGCCTTGGGAATCAACTATCTTATCTGGATTGAGATTTTCGATGAATTCACCAATTTTAACATTAGACCATTTATTGTTTTTCTTATCATATAATGAAATATAATTATCATATGTTAAACAGTCACGCCGAGTTGCTGCATGTATCATGGGATGGGCATAAAAACCTTGAGTTTTGGAAAATCCTACTACTCTTGTTACTATTCCTGCTGATGTATGTGGCGCTTGAGCAAGAATAAGATGACCTATGATATCATCTTTATTTTTGAGGTTATAATATGGTTTCAATTTATAGAAACTAACAAGAAGGTCGTCTATGTAATTTGCCACATTAAAAAGCATCAGATCAGAGCCTTCATTTGGTGAATCAGGGCATGCAGGAAGGATGACATCCTGGGGCTTTATCTCAAGTATCTGGTTCTCATTTTCAAGAGGTTTACCATGTATGTCTAAATCATAGCCTAATTCTCTAAGTCTTTCAATTGTGGTTCTTACTTCAATAGGCTTAAAATGTGTCAAAGGAAGCTGAGTCATATCATAACGGGTTGTGCCATCTTTATTGACAAATACATCATGCTTTGCCCTTAGTATGCCTTTCACAAGATTCTCAGGTATGTGTTCTTTGTTTGACGTGCCTCTTACACCTTTTATTAAATCTGGGTATAATTTCATATTTATGTTTTTAAGAGATTGATTAAAAAGGGATTTTATATCTAATTTTTGGCGTTTGTAGATTGTGGATTTGTGCTTTTCTCCTTCATAAATCTGTGATGGCTTAGTGCATGGCTCATCAAACACCATATTGCATTCTCTGCAATAATACTGTGATTGTGTCAATTCGCCGCATATTTCACATTTTCTGTAAATTGTATCTCTGTCGCATGTTTTGCATTTATATATTGGAAAATCTGAGTTTACTGTTTTTGAAATTATTGCTGCCTGGAAACTCCTGAGTCTTCCTCCTTCTTCACCAATAGGGAAAAGAGTATGGGGTGTGCCTTGCAATTTTCGCATTTTTGCCTTTTCAGGTCTGCCCATTCTTGCACCTATGAATACACCTGCCTTATCTTCAATGATGAATTTTGATTCTTTCTGTATTATATCAAGGACATTAGAAGTATCTGTATTTTCACATATAGCAAGGTATCTATCCAAATTGTCCATATCTATATTTAAAGCAAATGCTGTTGCCTGATCTTTTTCAATTATAACAAATTCATTATTGACTAATATGTGCGGAACCCCAAGCAGTTCAAGTGTTCTCTTGTTTTCATTGTTTGGGAGAATAATCTTTATGATCTTGTCATTTTCACAAGACTTTTTTGCCTGCTTTAGCCATTTTACCATATTTATAAAATTAGCCATATCTAGTGTGCTCCAATAATATATATATTCAGGATGGAGTGGAATGTTTAGCTTTTCTGAAATCTGTCTTGCTCCAGCAACAGATGGCTTTCTTTTTATGGGGTTTGATAGTATGGATTCAATGTTTTCTTTTGATATGCCAATCATCTCAGAGAGCTTTAATGTATCTAATGAGCCTAAATTATCAACTATTGCCTTTTCAAATTGCTGAACCCACCATTCTTCACAATAGCCTGGAGGGACAAGTTTATGCGCCCTGTTAATAAAATCTCCAAAACATAGCAAAATATCACCTAAAAAAATAATCTCTTCTATTTGAGGTCTTAATGCCTGAGCTTCATTTTCATCATCCAATTTGACAACTGAACCATCTTTAAGCTTTACTATTGGGCCTTCCATATAATCACAGCAGGTCATTGATGCTGCTTTTCCTGGTCTTTCAAGCTTTAGCTGAGTTCCTGTAGCAACAAAATTGTCCAGAACTGCCATTGTTGCAGGATGCATTGAAGCTGCTGAATAACCTGATGTTCTTGACCTGCCATACCTTAGCCTGAAACCCCCTTCTCTCAAGGGATGGGTGATAACTGGTCTTCCTGCAACAAGGTCTTTTATGAATGTATAATCTGGCTGTATTTTTAATTTTGATTTTTTTTCTTCTTCTTCAGGAATCTTTTCATCTCCACCTGATGATTTCCCTGCTTTTATCTTTTTCTGGAGCTTGACAAAATCTTCAATAAAATTCCAATGATCAAGCCCAAATTCTTTGCCCCATTTTGATAATTGCTTCCATAATTTTGGGGCTTTTTGGCAAAGGCCTTCACCTATTACAAGGCATACTCCATTTCTTATTTTATTTGTAGCTACTCTTGGAAGATCTTTATGATTTGATACTTCTATTTTTTCAGAGCCATCACCATTGATCTGGACAGGCAGATTCTTTACCATGAATTCAATCTCTTCTTCTGAAGGGAGATACTGAAGGTTTGTTATTCTGTCATGATAATCATAAAGCTCTGTTGATGCTCTTTTGATTTCCTGTTCTGTAGGGTCGTATGGAGCATAACCCATTTTTATCCTTACATAATCTGCTATTAAAACTGAGACTGAGGCTCCTGTTCCTCCAGCGCTTCTTATAGGTCCTGCATAATACAAGTCAAAATATTCTTTTCCATCATTTGTTTTTCCAAGCTTGAATTCGACAAATCCTTCAATTGGTGAAGCCACAGATCCCATTGTGTGGTAAGCAAATCCTACTCTTATGCCTATATCCATAGCTTCTAATTTATCTTTGAATTTGCAGAATTTCTCTTTTGCTATCTCTTCTGCTATGATAAGAGAAATACGCCAGTCAAGAGCGCTGTATTTTTCTTCAAGCTCTTTTATTCTTTCAGATATTCCAGAACCTATAATATTTGGAGCTACAACAGAGATAAGACCTTCTACCCTTTCAGCCATGTTTGATACTGCCGGAACTTCAACCTTGTCCATAGGATCAAAACTTTGTTTTTTTGCAGCTTCTGCTATATCATAGGCTTTTTTTATCATGCTGTCTATGTGCGCAAAGTATGCAGACATCTTTTCTGATTCGCCTTTTATTTTGCTTGCCATTTTTAATCATACATAATATTAAAATTTTAGTATTTTGACTTCCCTTGTCTGAGTATTTAATATTGGCACCCTTGCAGGCTCAGGATGATGCCCTACTTTAACCTGAAAAGGTGTGGTGCTTTGCCAGCATGAGCCGCAAATCATTGTTATATTTCTATAAGATGATACTGCAGTCTTATGGATATGTCCTGTCGCGAAAATATCAGGTATCTTTGAGATTATAAGATTATCTTTTTCAGGAGTTGGGATGAATAATGTAGAAGTATAACTTGGAGCAAGGTGTCTTCGCTGAAGCAGGAATTTCATTATAAGGTCTGCCCTATCATAACCGCCATTATTCCTGATTGATTCCACATTTCGTACATAATAATCAAAAGAGTAGCCATGGTATATCAGGATATCAAAACCTTCAAATTCTTCTGTCTTTCCTATATTTACTATTGAGGGGTTTGAAACTAAAATTACATTGGGCAGATTATATATAGATGCTGCAAAATCATCATAAAGAGGAGGCTGTGGTTCTGCAATCCTCATCGCATCGTGGTTGCCAGGGCATATTATGATCTTTATGTGTTCAGGAATCATCTTAAGGTATTCTGCGCATTTTTCATATTGCTCTATTATGTCTGTTATTTCAAGTTCACTTTCCTGGCCAGGATATATCCCTACTCCATCAACAATATCTCCTATGACTAATATATGGGATACTTTAGATGCAATCTCTTTTTGTTTATCACTTCCGCTTTTCCCAGATATCCATCCTATGAACTTAAGAAATTTTTCTTCAAGAAAAAATTTAGAACCTACATGAAAATCTGAAAGGAATATTATATATGATTCATACGGCGCTTTTTTGAATTCTTTTGTTAAAGGTATATCTGGCAGCAATATGTTATCAACAAAAATAATATTGTCACCACTTGACCCATTGATGCCAATAACCTCATCGCATACTATATCTTTCACAATTTCAATCAATTCAGGCTTGTTTTTATTGACAAGGATTTTTATAGAGCCTGTAAGATCTTCAAGTGTGAGGATATAATTCCCATTCTTTGTCATATTTTTATCCCCAACCATACCTATCAAAGAGACATTTTCTTTTTCCTTTTTGTTCACTAATCGATTTATTGAGACAATATTCTGGAGTTCAACCCGTCCTCTAAGCATAGATTCAATTGTCTTGAATCTTTCCCTGAAATAAGAAAAAAAGTCTGCTACTGATTTTTTTTGGGGCTTTTGATCATAACTAAATTTAACAATTACATTCTCATTTTCTGATTTTAAAGGATTTTGTTCTGTATTTAGTGATTCAAGGGTATTTCCACCTATACTTATGAGTTCCTGAGATAAGATATTCATATCTATTTTGTCGCCTTTCTCTTTTATGAGATTATGGATATGCTCAACTATATTATTATCTTTGATATAATCTAAGAATTCAGGGCCTAGAAACATGTCTTTTTTGATAAAAAAATTTACAATATCTTCTCTTTTTGAATCTATTACTTCCATTTTTAATAAAAGAAGGATCAATATTTAATATATTAATCCAGGCCTAACTCTTTAATTAATATTTTGTCTATTTTTTCCAGTGTATGCGATTGTACTGACATAGATATCTCCCTTGTTCTGCCATATCTTCCTTTTGATGCCACTCTGGCATTGATTATGCCTTGCATATCAAGTTCTGCAATCACATCACTTATTCTCCTTTGTGTAAGTGGTCTGAGTTTTATTTTTGAACATAATTTCTTATAAATATCATATACTTCTCCTGTAAGGATATTATCATTTCTTTTTTTTGTCAAATTTAATATAGCATATAATACAGTCTGGAATTGCTTTGGCTGAGATGATACTATGTCTTGTATTCTATCTCTTTCTATCTTTTCCTCTGCTTTATCAAGGTGTTTTATAAGAACAATTGGATTGTCTTCCCTTTCTGCAATCTCTCCTGCAACTCTTATTAATTCAAGAGCTCTTCTTGCATCTCCATGCTCTCTTGCTGCATAGGCTGCGCATTTAGGCAATAATCCCTGCTCAATCACACCTTCCTTGAAAGCTTTTGATATTCTTTCTTTAAGTATGCTTTGTATCTGCATTGCATTATATGGAGGAAATATTATTTCTTCCTCTCCTAATGATGATCTCACCCTTGGGTCAATATTATCTATAAAAGTTAAATCATTAGATATTCCTATTAATGTAATCATAGAATTTTTAAGGTCTTCATTAATCCTTGTCAGATTATACAATAGTTCATCCCCTACTTTCTTTACAAGTTGGTCTATCTCATCAAGCACTATAATAAGAATCTTCTTTTCGCTGTCAAGAGCATTATAAAATATTTTATATACTTCATCAGTTGGAAGACCTGTTACAGGTATTTCCTTGCCAAGTTTTCTTGCTAATTCTGCAATAAGGCGGTATTCTGTATCTGCAATTTTTTTAAGTTTACAATTAAGATAAAATACTTCCAAAGGAATAGATTCTTTTTTAGCAACAGCAATTATCTTATTTGTGGTGTGTTTGACAGAAAGAGTCTTGCCAGTGCCAGTCTTGCCATAAATAAAAAGATTAGATGGTTTTTCAAGTTTGAGAGTTGGCGCAATAATCTGGGCAATCTTATTTATCTCATTATCCCTATGAGGAATAGTATCTGGAGAATAATTTGACTGTAAAACTACTTTTTCGATAAATATAGGATCCTTTTTTAGGAATCTTTCAAATAATCCAGTAACGTTTCCATCCCCCATACTTTTCTATAAGAAGTCAAGGTATTTAAAGTTATTTATTTTCATATATTATTCTTGTTTAAAGGTTTATTATGGAATTATTATTAAATAATATATTTATATATTTTGTGATTTTTATTAATTTATCGTCAATAAAAGTGGATTCTTGAAAATTATTACGTTTGTCTGAGGAATATGAAAAATTTTATTGAAAAGTTATTTTAAAATATATATTCTAAATAATCTGTTTGTAGACTATAACCCTGCCACCCCTTAATTTCATATGGAGATTTAAGGAGGTTTGGAAGTTTGTTATGAAAAAATTTTAAATTTTTTAAAATATTAATGTTGGTATTTCAGGTTTTGAATCTAATGTTTTATGTTTGTGTTTAAGAGGTAAAAATAAATAAAAATAAATAAAAACAAACCCAATAATAATTTATTTTTACCTCTTAAACACAAACA
>JAYEPB010000152.1:0-6992 GCA_034723595.1 Nanobdellota archaeon | reverse complement strand
ATTAGGGGCAGAAGTGCAAAGCTGGAAAATTCAAATCAATAAGATGCAATTTAAAAAAACTTATGGGTAAAGATAAGCCTCAAACCCAAAAATATATATACATGCAGGTAATTTATTTTAAGGAACATGGCAAAAAAAGTGCTTTATATCATTGCAAGAGCTGGCGGCTGGGATGGCTGCGCAATGCAAGGTGAGATTTGGATTGAGATTCTTGTCAAAAATAAATATAATATTTCTCTTCTCACTGGCATGTTTGAAGAAGAATCAGATAACTTCTTCCCATACAACAAAATCAATATAATAAAAAATGGAGATTTATCACTAGAGTCAGAAGCCAACTTATATCACAATGGATTTGAAGATAAATATGATCGCAAACCCTGGATAAAAGCATTCCTGAAAAATAAAGGAGAAATAAAAAATGAAATTGCTGAATATTTCAAGAGTCATGATATTATCATTCTTCATAATATTTCACTGCGATATCTAATCCCCTCATTATGGGCTGCTTTGTATGAGCTATCTGTTGAATATCCAGAAAAAAAGATAATCAGCATTGAGCCAGATTCCCCATATGAACGAAGATATTTGCTCAATAAATACAGTTCTGAAGTTCTTTATATGTTGAATCATCCATCCACATGGTATAATAAGAATAATAGAGCTATTTGTTCAACACTTAACAATATAAATAAGAGGAGCCTAAAAATGCTCCCAGGACCCATACACAGGGAAAATACATATCATGTAGTGCTCAACGCATATCAATATAACGCGCATAGAGATATATTTGGGATTCCTGAATCCAATCTTGTAAAGATACCTGATATAGGTAGATTTAACAAAAAACAAACTAAGTACTCTGAGCAGGAATTATTGGATTACTTTCTGGAGAATCAAATTATGTGTCCAAAAAAAGCTATCATGCCTGAAGATCTTTTCTTTATTTCTCCTGTCAGACCGGTGTACAGAAAAAACATTAAATACCTCATAAAAGTGATGGCCCAGTTCAGGATATATCTTTATGATAAAAAAGGCTTAAGCCCTAATCTATTTATGATCATAACTCATATAAATAAGGATGACAAGGATTATTTCTGGAGCCTTGTAGAATTAGCAGAAGAACTTGATATCACGATAATCTATCTGGGAGATTCATTAAAGCTAAGGCGATTAAGAAGAAGAAATGTCAAAATATATGATGAAGTCCTTGAAATGCTCTCCAACAGGAAGAGCATATGCTTCTCTGCAAGCGCTTTTGGCGGTTGGGAGAATGCTGTAGTTGAATGCTCTGAAAAGCACATCCCTGTTTTTGTAAACCCAAAGATACCTGTTTTCGGTGATATGGTCAGGATGGGTTATATCTATCACATAATCCCATTTATCAATATGCCTAATATAAAAGACTTTCCATCTACCAAGCTTTGGGAATCTAATTACTCATTTGAATTATTTCTTGAAAACATCTATAGTTTCTTTTACGATATGTCATTGAGAAAAAAGATAACAGACCATAATTATAACATCGGGTTAAAATACCAGGCAATGAAATATCTTGAATCAGATCTGATTATACCTTTGCTGCGAAAAAATCACTGAAAATTTAATCTGTCATATAATTCTTTAATTGTTTGGTATTTTAAATCTTTTATAGACGAACATAGAACCAAAGATAGATAACCAGAAAAAACCAATAAACATAAGGAGTATGCTTTGAGCAGTAATATAATTTAGTAAAAAACCTGCAAAAAATGGAGAGATTGTATTCAATATTCTATCAAATACTAAATCTAATCCTAATACTTCTCCACGATGATCATTACCTACATGATTAGTTAGTAAAACAGCCTGCATTGGACCATTGATTGCCTCACCAATTGCGAAAATTGCTGCTGCTATCCAAAAGAATATAATATTATTAGTAAGGCCTAAAACAAGACCGCTTAATCCCAGGATAGTCATTGAAACAAAAGCAGATTTAAATGGACCAATTTTATCAACTAATCTCCCTATAAACAATAACAGCAAGAAGGCAACCACCCCCATTGTCGCAAATATACTTCCAGTTATAGTATCTTTTCCTACCATCCCAAAAATAATCAATGGCCATAGCATGCCTTTAATGCCCCAGTTAATCCCAAAAGCACTGTTAGTTATTAAATAAAAGATTAAAGCTGGTTTTTTGAGAATATACTTAACACCAAAAAGTAATCCTTTGGGTTTGTTTTCATGAATCTTAGGAGCTTTCTTATATCTTAATTCAAAAAAAGCAATTATAGTTGCAAGTGCAAAAATCACTGACATCAATACATAAGGCACTATAAAATTAAATTTATCACTTAAATAACCGCCAATAAATGCTGCTCCTGCACCAAAGATTGACTGTAAAGAAAAAACGATTCCAATATATTGTCCTTGTTTTTTAATATGTGTAAGTAAATCCTGTAAATAAGCCATAAATATTGGCCCTGTTGTTACTGAAGCAAAAGCCCATACGAATTTGACACCCATGTATTGATATATATTGTATGTCGATGCATATAATAGAGGATATATAACTCCTAAAAGACAACCAAGGATGATAAATCTATTTCTTCCAAATTTATCTGAAAGCCTGCCTAACCAGACAGATAATATTCCAAATAAAATTGATCCAATAGCATATGTTAATCCAATTAATGTGCTATTATTTGTAAGTGAATATAGGAATCTTACTTCAATCGGCGCAATCAAATAACCTGCAATTGTAGCTAAGCTAATAATTATTGCCCCAATAATAAATTCTTTAAGTTTTTTATCCATCTTTTATTAAATCATATAATTTAATTCTTATATATTTACAGCAATGCTTGCATATAAATAATTATTGGTTTAATTGAAGTAGATGGAGGCACTTTTTTTATATATACTTAAAGGCTTTTTTAGGAACATTAAAATATTTTTGAGCCAGATTATCAAAATATAGTTCTTTTTCTTTATATCCAATTTTCATAAATCCTTTATCATGAAAGTAGATTATTTGCGCTAATTCTTCGACAACATATCCTGCAAATCTTTCAATATTTTTTTGATTGCAATTAAGCCTGTTATTTCTTACTAAATTATTTACTTCAAGATAGAAATCTCTATTTTTATTGTATTTGTCTTTAATTTCCTTTAAAGGAATATAATCTTCCAGATCTTCTGAAGATATAGTCCTTGAAAAAGAAATAGAAATAAGATTCTTAAAAATCTGTTCATGAATTCCCCTATTAAAGTTTCCATTATATTTTTTTTGCATACCATCTGCCATTAAAAAAATATATTCTTCAAAAGGTAAATATTCTATTTTATTTTTTATGTCTTTTGAAAGTTTAAGATAAAAGTTTGAAATCCCAAAACCCAACCATGCTTTCATTTTTTAGTCTCCATATATAACCCTGTCATTTGATTGATTCTTGTTCTGGAATCTTTAAAAAATTCAGGATTTCCATGATAAGAATATGCAAATTTATCTGCAACAAAGAACTCAGACAGCAATCCTATAACTCTTTCAGGTTTGTGATGATATATCATTCCAAATTCTTTAACATCACTTTCTGCTTTTTTTCCACGTTTAGGTTCATAAATCCAGGAAATTAGTATTTTATCTGCAATAGACCCAATCCCTTTTAGATATTCTGGCAGATTATCTGGAGAGATTTGATGGAGATTATGCAAATCTATTACTGTTTTTTCATTCCATCCTGTTTGAGATAACTGCTGTGTTGCAATAACATAACTTTCTAATAAAGGGTAATTCTGCCTTACTTTCCTTATAGCAACCTCAGAAATATCAGAACAGGAAATATTATTAAAACCAAGAGAACTAGTTTCAGAAGTCAATTCTCCCAGACCACAACCAACAAAATGAAAATTTATATCTTCCGGCAAATCTAATAATTTACGTTTTATTGTCTCAGGCAAATGTAATCCAGTCCAAGGTAATACCATATTATTTGAATATATTTTATTTAGTTTATTAGCAATTCTGGCATAATTTGCAGAATCTTTTTCTTCTTTAGTTAACCCTCTCTTAATCTCAACTCCCTTAGAATCCATTCTAGGATTAGTTTCTTCTATTAATTGTTTTTGAAATTTAAAATATGTTCCTGCATCAAGATTAAAACGCAATCTCTCATTCTTTCTTAAATAAGTAAAACAGGCAATTTTCATTAGGTCATCAGGAATAACTCCTGACAAATATGCATTAATCGCCGACTCACTTTCTGCTTGTGTCCTATTTCTGCCTCTGCTGGGCATACCAGTTATTTTAAAATGAGTTATGCCTGTTTCTTTAGAAACTCTATCAATTAGATTAGGATGAATAAATCCTGAGATTGATTTAAGTGTCTTTGGAACTTTTGCTCTAATATCTAAACATAAATTTTGATAATTATCAACAGTATTTGGATGCTTTAATGCAAGATGTTCATAATGATATGCTCTGTGAGGACATTTATTAAAACAAGATTCATTTGCTAATAAAATAGGAGTGATTCTATTTAATTTTAATTTTTTAACAGATGAATTTAAGCAAGAATCAAAAATAGCATCGTGATGCAAACAAACAGAGTCAATTGAAGGATATTTTGTTTTTAATTCTAATAATTTATCCACATTATCTCCTTTAAAACCCATTATTGCAGAAACATATAATTGAATCTTATTTTCTTTTACTAGGGTGTTAGCTGCAACTTCCTGAATAGAATGCTGATCCACAATTAACTTATTCGGCAAGATTCCTTTTTGCAATAAATTGTCCAGACATTCTGATAAAGAGCTTATTCCACTACGACTACTAGTTGTTAAATAAATTCCAATTCCTTTTTTTTGAAGCTCTTTTAAGACTGGATGAGAATCTCCAAATTCTAAATCTGAAGGTCTAAAATAAACATAATTTATTAGTCGATTAGTTTTATTATTATTTGCGATTCTCACTATTTTAATTAATTTTTCAGGTTTTCTCATCCAGGGTATTCCAAAATAATTTATTTTCATTATTGGGAAGTAGTTTCCCCCAAATATAATAAATCAACCAGGAATATTTAAGAAATAAACGAAAATTATTTAAATATAAGTAAATTATTGATTAAAATATGATGATGGATGCTTATGATAGAAAAATCTTGTTTGCATTAGATAAAAATGCCAGGGAAAGTTATGTCCAATTAGCAAAAAAATCAGGATTATCAAAAGATGCAGTAAAATATAGGATTAATAATTATCTAAAAAATGGATTATTAAGTGGTTTTTATAGTTTAATTGATTCATCAAAATTAGGATTTTATTCATTTAGAATATATGTTTCATTTAAGAATACTACAATTGAAGACGAAAAAAAAGTAATTGAATATTTGATCTTGGAAAAAAATGTATTTTATTTATTTAGAGCAGAGGGTGAATTTGATATTGGCATGGGTTATTTTGCAAAATCATTAGAAGGATTTAATGAATTCATAACAAAGTTTAAAGAACAATTTTCACAGATTCAGATTTACAAACAAGGTATTTTTATTTATTTACAACATTTTGACAGGAACTATTTGACTAATAAAAAAAGATTACAAAAACCCAAAAGAGTAATTCAGGAACCAAAAGATAATAATATAGATAAAACCAATTTAGAAATTTTAAAATTAATCTCCACAAATGCCAGAATTCAGATAATTGATATCTGTAAAAAAGTCAATCTTACTTCAAAAGCGGTTTTATTTAGATTAAGAGATTTAGAAAGTAAAGGAATCATACTTGGATATAAACCAAAACTAAATCTAGAAAAAATTCATTACTCAATGTATAAAGTTGATTTGATTATTGATAATAAAAAACTAATAAAAATAATGAAAAATTATATTTTTCAGCTTCCAAATATAATACATTCTCAGGAAGTTTTTGGAGGATCAGATTTAGAATTTGATGTTGAATGCAAAGATTACACAGAATTTATACAAATAATGAATAAAATAAAAGAAAATTTTGGAAACGAAATCAAAAAAAGTTTTCATTTCAGAACAACAAAAATATATAAAACAAACTTTCTTCCAGAAGTGCATTGAAAAAAGGGAAAAAACAGATTTATATTGTGATAGTTGATTATTTGCCAAACCTTCTGTCTCTGTTGCAATAGTTTTCTATTGCTTCTGTAAAATCTTCTTTTTCAAATTCAGGCCACATCTTATTGCAGAAAAACAGTTCTGCATAGCTTGCCTGATATATTAAAAATCCTGAAGTCCTGTGTTCTCCGCTTGTCCTTATGATAAGATCTGGCTCGCTCGCCATATAGAGATTCTTCATAAAGACTTCTCCATCTATGTCATCAACATCAAGATCTCCAGACTTTATCTTTCCAGCTATCTTCTTTACAGCATCTATGATTTCAGCCCTGCCTCCATAAGCCATAGCAAAATTGATTGTGAAATTATGATAATCTTTTGTTGTTTCCATCAATCTCTCCATCTTTTCTGTGACATCTTCAGGAAACATCTCTATGCGCCCTATGAAATTTACCCTGATTTTGTTCTTATGGATAATGTTGTCATCCTGGTTTAGATCATTGAACTCTTTCCTGAAAAGATCCATCAAATATCCAAACTCTGTCTCTGGCCTATTGAAATTCTCTATAGAAAAAGCATAAAATGTGAGTTCTGAGCATCCAATCTCTCTGCACCATTCTGTGACTTTCTGCACCTTTTGTGCTCCAAATTCATGACCTTTCCAGGGCTTAAGCATAAGCCTTTTAGCAAATCTCCTATTGCCATCCATGATCACTCCTATGTGTTTTGGTATTTCTGCCATTTTCTCATCAGGATTATCTCTTTTAATATGGATGGCTTTAAAAGTTTTTGGGTTTGATTTAGGTTTGATTTTAAAAAAATCAAACATTAGTGTCAACTTATATCCTATAGTAACATTTATAACTTCCCCCTGCAAACAAAATTATTTGTGATTCCTGCAGATAAAACCAATAAAAT
>JAYEPB010000151.1:0-24098 GCA_034723595.1 Nanobdellota archaeon | reverse complement strand
CAGAACTAATTTTCCTGTCTTTAGACAGTAGTTTAATTCACGATAGCTGTTTAACATTGGAATTAAATAGGAGAAAACAGGTCTTGAAGAAATTCCAGTAGTCCAATATAAATCTGGATGGAAATGTTGTATCCACTATATGCATCATTATGTCAATTAAAAGACAAACTTATACTAACATTTATATATACCCTATATATTATCATCGTTTATAAATCAACAAAAACCGAGGTAATTCTCCTATGGCAAAAAAAGCAAGCGTTAAAAAGAAACAAAAGAAAACAATATCCGCATCAAAAAAAGAAGAGAATAATGAAGAGATTGAAAGGCTTGAAGGCCAGATTTCACAGCTCCCTCCTGAAGCAAGAGATAAGCTTAAGAACATAAAAGAGAAGCTTGACAAACTGCAGGCAAAGGTTGTCAAGAAGTTTGACAAGTATATAGTCGGAATCGCTCTGATGCCACCTACTCACCAGTTCCCTCAGTCTATGAAAGAAGAGGAGGAAGAGGCTGCAAAGGCAAAAGGAGAAAAAATTAAGACTGAGAGGGTCAATGTCCTTATTCTTGTTGATGATACAGATTCACAAAAGATGAGCAAAGAAGAGCTCAAAGATAAATTATCTACTATAATCGTGCAGATGACTAAAGAAGTTGACAAGGATCTGTATCCTTACACTATTCTTCTTTCAGAAGTATGGCAGAACTGCTATGATGCAAAATACGATCTTCTGCAGGTAATTGCTATGAGCGCGCCAGTATATGACACAGGCATGCTTTCAGCAATCAAGATTTCAGAAATACATAAGACTATGATCCTCAAGAAGTTTGAGAAATACATTATCAGCTATGTTCTCGCAGGCTCACTTGTTCAGGGGAAAGCTACAAAAAGTTCAGATATTGATGTTTGGGTTACTATTGATGACACTGATGTCAAGAAAATGACCAGGGCTGAACTCAAGGATAAACTAAGGGCTATAATAATCGGTATGGGAATTGAAGCTGGAGAAATGACAGGAATCAGAAACAAGCTTAATATTCAGGTATATATACTGACTGACTTCTGGGACAGCCTGAAAGAAGCAAATCCAGTCATATTCACACTATTAAGGGATGGAGTTCCATTTTATGACAGAGGAATATTCATGCCCTGGAAACAGCTGCTCAAAATGGGCAAGATCAAGCCGTCAGGTGAAGCTATAGACATGTTCATGTCAAGCGGCGAACAGATGATTCAGAGAGTGCATTATAAAATCAAAGAGATAGGGATGGAAGATACATTTTATGCAATCCTTACTCCTAGTCAGGCTGCGCTTATGCTTTATGGCATCCCTCCGCCTACACCAAAAGAGACTCCTGTTATGATGAACGAGATATTTGTGGATAAGGAAAAACTGCTTGAGCCAGAATATATCAAGATACTTGAAAAGAACATAAATGTAAGAAAAGAACTTGAGCATGGCTCTAAAAAAGAGCTTTCTGGCAAAGAGGTTGATGAACTAATCAAGAATGCTGAGAAGTATCTGAAGAGGGTCAAGGAATTATTTACACAGATAGAGAAAAAGAAAGAAATAGAGTCTATGGTTCACATATATGATACAGTAGTTACTATGATAAGGGATGTCCTTCGGCTTGAGGGCATTGAAAGGGCAAGCGATACTGAGATAGTCAGGATTTTTGAGGATGAGCTTATCAGTAAGGGTAAGATTCCAGCAAAATATCTTCGGATACTTAATAAGGTAGTCAAGGCCAAAAAAGACTATGATGCTAAAAAACTGACAAAGAACGAAGTGGCAGAAGTAAGGAAGCATTCCCACGAATTCATTAAGTTCATTGTTGAGTATATGCAGAGGAAGAGAGGCAGAGAGATAGAGAGGGCAAAGATTCGTGTCAAGCATGGCAATAAGTATGGCGAAGTGATTCTTCTTGGTGAAGAGGCATATATAATCCATGATATAGATGCAGAAGAGAAAGGAATCTCGAAAGCGCAGATTGCCAAGGACGGCGGTCTTAATACCGTGGCTGACTCAAATCTTGAAGAACTGGAAAAAGCCATATCCAAGATGGTCATCCCTCCGAAAGCTTTCATAAAGCAAAAGATTTTCGAAGACCTCAAATCCATCTTTGGCAAGGATGTAGAAGTCCTTGTCCATTTTTGAAAAAATATCATAAATGAGAACATTTTGCTTTGTAAATAGTTAGAGATCATAACTCTCTAACTATTAAATATATCTTAGACTATCTAAATCTTTTTAAATAGAAAGTGTTTTTGTAATTAAAGTACCATTATTTTTGTATTTGACAAATATCTGGGGGGATATTAAAATGGTGAATTCAAATTATAGGAATGAAATAGGAATCAAAGTTCATGATGCAATGACACATAATCCAGTGGATGTTTCATTTGATATCAATTTGCAGGAATGTGCAAAAGTAATGGCAAATAATCATGTGGGTGCCTTGCTCATCAAAGAAGGAGAGCAAGTTGTTGGTATAGTAACAGAGCAGGATATTGTGAGAAAAGCAGTATTTAATGATCTGTCCCCTTCTAAGACTCTGGTTAAGGATATCATGGAGACTCACCTTGTTAAGATTGGACCTAAGGATGATGTTGTAAAAGCTCTTCAGTTAATGAGAAATCTTAATGTGAGACATCTCCCTGTGTTTGATGGAGATAAATTTGTCGGGCTGATAACAACAAAGGATGTGCTTAAGATAGAGCCCCAGCTTTTTGAGTTACTGGCTGAAAAGATTGAACTTAAGGAAGAAGCAAGAAAACCTATAAATACAATCCATGAACAGGAAGGAATATGCGAATCCTGCGGCAATTATGCTTCACACCTGTATTCTAAAGATGGAACCCATGTTTGCTATAATTGCAGGGGCATATGACTTCTTGCATGTTTTTTCTTTATACATTTTTTCTTCAAATATGCAAACCTTTAAAAAATAGTAAGAATTCTGTATGCACATACCCGTGGGGGTAGCAAAGTCTGGTCAAATGCGCAGGACTTAAGAACCATGATGGAATAACTCACAATGGTGTGAGGTATCCTGTTCCTTAGTGGATTCGGGGGTTCGAATCCCCTCCCCCACATTATTTTTCTAAATTGTAGAAATCTGTTTTTTTCCTAATGTGTTTACCAGTGATGGTCGTTTTCTTTGATAGATTAACTTACAACAAATAAAACCCTAGTTCTATTCTGCCTGAGATGAATTTTCTGAAAGCGACTCTTAATTTATAGTCTTTTTCATCTTTGTTCATTGAACATAATCTTCCTTGAACTTTAACCTCTGTTGGTATCCTGGTATCAAGAGTAAATTTAATCCCCAGGTTCTCTTTCACTTTGAGATAAGGTTCTAGCTTACCTTGCAGTGATGTTCTGACTTGTATTCCTCCAGTAGAAATGTTTGTGATCTTGGTATTAAGTAAATATATTCTTTCCTCTCTTTTAAAATAAATCTTTGCGTCTAGGGTATTTTGTTCTATGTTTCTCCTATATGTTCTTCGATTTTTAATTAAATGAAATCTATAACCGCACCCACATCTGGCAGACTTCTTTTTAGATAACTTATCTGTTAGTACTTTAAACTGTTTTTTGCAATTGCTGCTCTTACAAATGAGATTAGTATAACGCTCTTTTCTTATATTATATATTAGAGTTTCTTCCAGATTGTCTATCTTTTTTATAGAAATTTCCACTTTATTATTATTTAGCTTAATTAAGCCCCTACTCTCCAGGGGTTAAGAACAATTCTCTTATTATAAAGATTTTGTTTTTAAAAATTTCTATAAAACTTCAATTTAAAATAAAAAATTAAAATTTTTTACCCAAAATACCCCGGTTTCTCTGCTTCCATCTGTTTTGCTGTAGCTCTTGAGAAAGAATCCTTAAGCTCAGCATACGATGCTTCAATATCCTTTGTGACAGAAGCCCGTACCTTTTGAAGCGCAGATTCAAAATCTTTCATAGTCACAGTCTTGGATTTTATATCATTTCGCAATGCAAGCATACCTGCCTCTCTGCATACTGATTCTATATCTGCGCCAACATAGCCTTCTGTCTTCTCCACAAGCGCAGCTATCTTAACTCCTTTAAGAGGCATATGTTTTGTATGGATATTGAATATTGCCTCTCTTGTCTTTGGATCTGGCGCAGGCGTAAGGATTATCCTGTCAAACCTGCCAGGCCTTAGAAGTCCTGTATCAATTATATCCGGCCTGTTAGTGGCTGCGATAACTACAACATCATTTAGCTCCTCAAGACCATCCATCTCAGTCAGCATTTGGTTGACTACCCTTTCTGTCACATGAGCATCAGTTGACACGCCTCTTCTTGGAGCAATAGAATCAATCTCATCAAAGAATATTATTGTAGGAGCTGTCTGCCTTGCTTTTTTGAAGATTTCCCTTACAGCCTTCTCGCTCTCGCCAACCCATTTTGAGAGCATTTCAGGACCTTTCACAAGGATGAAATTGGATTCGCTTTCCTTTGCAACTGCTTTTGCAAGAAGAGTCTTGCCTGTTCCTGGCGCACCATAGAGTAGTATTCCTCTTGGCGGTCTGATCCCCATGTGCTTAAATGCTTCTGGATGATTCAGAGGCCATTCAACAGCCTCTTTCAGTTCCTGTTTTATTTCTTCAAGCCCACCTATATCTGCCCATTTAATATTTGGGATATCTACCAGTACCTCTCTAAGCGCGCTTGGCCTTACAACTTTCAATGCTTCCTTGAAATCATCCATCTTTATGACGAGATTTTTAAGAAAATCTTCTGGTATAGCTTCTTCTTCCTGGAGTTTTAGCTTAGGCATGAGATCTCTGATAAGAACCATTGCTGCCTCTTTGGAAAGGGATTCGAGATCTGCTCCAACAAAGCCGTATGTTATACCTGCAAGATAATCCAGGTCAACATCTTTAGCCAGAGGCATATTCCTTGTATGGATTTGCAGCACTTTCTTTCTGCCATCCTTGTCAGGCACCCCTATCTCAATCTCCCTGTCAAATCTTCCAGGCCTCCTGAGCGCAGGATCAAGTATGTCAGGCATGTTTGTTGCTGCAATGACAACAACTTTGCCTCTGCTTTTTAGCCCATCCATCAATGATAATAACTGCGCAACAACCCTTCTCTCTACCTCTCCGCGAGTCTCTTCTCTTTTTGGTGCAATAGCATCAACTTCATCTATGAATATGATTGATGGCGCATTCTTTTCAGCATCTTCAAATATCTTTCTTATGTTCTCTTCGCTCTGACCATAGAATTTTGACATAATCTCAGGACCGTTGATAGTGCAGAAATGCGATGTAGTTTCGTTTGCAACTGCTTTTGCAAGAAGAGTTTTTCCAGTTCCAGGAGGTCCGTGCAGAAGCACTCCTTTAGGAGGCTGTATCCCCAGCCTTTCAAATACTTCAGGATGCTTAAGCGGAAGTTCTACCATTTCCCTGATCTTCTTTACTGCATCTGAAAGTCCTCCTATGTCCTCGTAGCTGACTTCAGGTATCCTTTCTTCTTCCTTGAGATCTACAGCTTCAGGATTAAATTCTACTTGTGTAGCATCTGTGATAATGACTGCGTCTTTAGGATTAGTGTCTGCAACAATGAATTTTAGATCCCCAAAGCCAAATCCTCCCATTCCACCTTCCATAAAATTGAATATATCTTCAAATGGAGATTCACTCATTGCCCTTCTTCGTGTTTTTGTCCCTCCAAGAGCTACAATATCACCTTTCATCATTGCTCTCCCCAGAAGTCCTTGCTTAAACAGATTAGGTGATGCTTTGACAACAAATCCTTTTCTTGCAGGAGCTATGAGAACTTTCTTTGCTTCAATGACTTGCGCTTTCCTTATATTCACCATCTCCCCTATGCTTGTTCTCGCGTTTCTTCTGAGAATACCATCCATCCTTATGATATTCAGCCCGATGTCGCCAGGGTAAGCCCTGTCAACAATGCCAACTGTTGTTCGCTCCCCTTCAATCTCCACTATATCTCCAGGCTTTAGCCCGGATTCTTTCATAAAATTAGAATCTATCCTGATAATACCTTTATTTACATCATCCTGTATTGCCTCAGCAACCTTAAGTTTTATGCCTTCCGGCTTTTTTTCTTCTGCCATAATATCCCCCTTTGAATATTGAATAATTAATATATTAAACTAGTTGAATTATAAATTATAGGTTTCATATTCCAGCACATTGCCCCCAAGTGCTCAATACTAACCCCAAAAAGATTTGCTAAGCAAATCTTTGTTATTTACTTCTTAGCCTCGCCGACATTCACTTTTGGAAGCGGTATAGGTGCAGGAAGATTCATTTGCTGGCTCATTATAAGCGCCTGCACATTGCATTTGTTAAGGATGTTATTAAGAATGTGCGTCATTATGTCCTTTGGTATGCTTTTATCTTTTTTCCATTGATCTGCGACTTCTTTTAACTTTTTCTCTTCAGACATAAAGACCAAATCGCCAATTAGTTTAATCTCTCCTATATTTGTCTCATATTTTGTGATAAACTCAAATGTGACTTTGAGTCCCTGCTGTTTTGTGTTTCCAAGAGCAAGATCCTGCAGTTCAACTTTTTTGATAGCAACATTATTTGTTATCTTTACTTTTCCTTTTACAGGATTTTTCCTTTCTATTTCCATCTTTGTAAAATTAAATCCCACTACTACCATTTGTTATCACCTTTAAATTTTGATTACTATATGTTTTTATCTTCTAGTATTTAAAAGTTTTGCACAAAATTCATTCGAGTTTGATATTGAAAATGAGCATAGTCAGTATAATTTCTTCCATAGTCTGGCTTATCCCCTATTTTTTGCTGAATCAAAAGTTTGCGCAGCAAATTTTTGAATGGGTAAATTTATAAATCCCTGTCTAAAACTTATAATCATGTCATTAATAGTAGACGTGCATGCGCACCTTGACCATATTGATTTCAGCAAAGATCTGGATAAAGTCATAAAAAGGGCAAAAACAGCAGGAGTCAGGGCAATAATCACAAATGGTATAAATCCTGAGACTAACAGGAAAAGTCTTGAACTTGCTGAAAAGTATGATATAGTAAAAGCTGCTCTTGGTATGTATCCAATTGATGTGCTAAGGAAGGATATCGAAGAAGGCTATCCACTAAAAGATGAACCATTTAATATTGACTCAGAGATTGATTTCATAAAAAAAAATAAAAATAAGATAATTGCGCTTGGTGAATGCGGGCTTGATTTTGTAAGAAGCGATGCGTTTCAAAGAAAAGAGCAGATAAATGTATTTGAAAAGATGATTTCCCTTGCTGAGAATATCAACAAGCCAATCATTGTCCATTCCCGCAAAGCAGAACAGAGTGTTCTTGAAGTTCTGGAAAGCTCTTCAATAAAAAAAGTCGTTCTGCACTGCTTTTGCGGCAAAAAGGGGCTAATAAAAAAAGCAGAAGATAAGGGTTATTATTTTTCAATTCCCCCTAACATTGTCAGAGCGCATAATTTTCAGTATCTTGTTGATAAAGTGAATCTCAGCAGATTATTGACTGAGACTGATTGCCCATACTTATCTCCATTTAAGGGGCGAAGAAATGAGTCTGCATTTATAGCGGAAACTTTGAAGAAGATTGCAGAGATCAAGATGATGGAAGTAGAAGAAGTTGAAAAGAACATATTTATGAATTACCAAGCCTTATTTTAGCAGAATCCCCTAATGATATTTGTGTAGTGCATCGTATTTTTCATGAATATTGTCTGGTGGATTGTTTATGAAAGTATTTTTTGATTCATCAATGTTTAATATTCCTGTATGATTATATACAACCCCTCCAAATTTTTTAGCGGAATTATTTTTAAATATGTTATTATTTTTGATTGTAACATTTGATCTATGATATATTACTCCACCCCATTTGGCAGAATTATCTTCAAATATGTTATTTTCTCCAATTGTAAAATCTCCTTTCCCACTAAATGCCATTCCACCCCATATGGCATGATTATTTTTAAATCTGTTATTATCTCCAATTGTAACATTTCCTCCAAATTTAGTTATCACCCCACCATAGGCACGAGTAGAATTATTTTCAAAACAAGAGTTATGGATTATCACGCTCGGATCTAATCCTTCTTTTAATTCCAGAAGTATTGCGCCGCCGCTTATCGCTCCACCCTCATCTTTTCTTCCGTTTCCATAACTGAATTTGGCATAATCAAGAACTGCTTCGGCCTTTCCAGGGAGATAAAGATTCTTCCATCCATCCTTTTGGCATTTTGCAGTCAGCAGAACTTCAAGTCCATTTTTTCCTATTGCTTTAAACTTGCCCTCACATATAATCCCTGCATCCTTTGTGAAATATAGTTCCACACCTGGCTGAAGAATAAGACAATTGTCCTGCTGCACAATTATCTCAAAATCAATAACATAAACTCCCTTCTGCAAAGAGTAACTGCCTTTAATTTCTCTCAATGCCTCAGGTGTTCGGATGTAATTGATGTTTTGTATAAGGGTTGGTTCAGCAGCAGGTTCTTCTTTTTCTTTTTCTTCTTCTTCTTTTTTCTTTCTCTTCTTGACCAGCCTTCCCTTTAACTCTGTTTCTCTCTCTTTTCTTTCATGCTGTCTGTTGATTTTGTCAATAAGATCATAGTTAAGTATAACCTGATAAGCCTTGCCAACCCTTTTCAATGCTTCTTCTGCTGTATCTGGCTGCTTTTCATCAAATATCTGGTAATATATTTCTTGATTTATCATATCACTATGAGATTCAAATTCTATATGCTCATGCCTTTCTTTAATCCCAAATTTGCCTTTAGGGCATAGTAATCTTGCCATCCAGTAGCCTTCTCCATATTGCAAAGCCCTATTGCATTTATAGCATAAGGGTGCTATGTTTTTTCTTTTCCAGCCAGTATACCTGTCTTTAATCAACATTTCGGCAATATCTTTTTGATTCTCCTCTAGCAGTTTTGAGAAACGTATCTGATCTGTGAATATGCCCCTTATATTACTATCATCAATCAGTTTTAAATTTTTGAGGATTCCATTTCTTGTCTGGTTATACTCGTGAGATTCTAAATCCAAAGCAATCTGTGCATAAGGCTGCAATTCTTCCTTTAATCTCTTAATAGCTCTTTTGTATTTTAGCTTATATCTGTCAACAAATTCAGGACCATATTCATGATACATTTCATATAATTCAGTAAGTTGTTTTTCATTGGCATTCTTTAATTTAGATTCCATCTCTTTATCAGCACGCTCTAATTCTTTTCTTGGCTGCTCATAAAGCTGCTCTAGCTCTTTGCCAATAAGGTTTAAGTCGCAATCTTCTCCGAAGAAAGGCTTTAATTTTAATGGGTTTGAATAACTAAAAGGATAGCCCAAACTCCTGCCTTTGGTTATAGTATAAGACTTAACTAGCCCAAGAGGCATCATCCATTCCTCAATCATTGCTTTAAGTGATTCTTTTGCAACCCTTGAATTTATAGGATGATTTCCATCCTTGATTGTTTCAGCTGTATATACTATTTTCATTTTGCTTACCCCATAGATTATTATGGCTAATCGAGAATAAAATACCATATATATCCTTTTTTATTATACTTTATATATGTATATTCAAGTATATATTTTTACAAAGCTTTAAAAATCAGGATGCAATTGCATTAAATCATGAAACGAAAGATAGTAAAGCAGGGTGCTGCAACAATGACTGTCAGCCTGCCAGCCTCATGGATCAGGAAATTCAATCTCATGCAGGGAGATGACATAGAGGTACAGGAGACAGGCAAATCCCTGGTAATGACTACAGAAAGTCAGCTAAGAACTGAAGAAGCAGCAATTGATATAACTGGTAAGAATCGAGGTTATATATTCCGCAAGATACTTGGGTTATATTGCGCTGGTACAGATAAAATAACAATCAAACATCAAAACCAGCTTGAATTAATAAGGGAAATAACAGACAGGCTGATTGGCTTTGGCATGGTAAAACAGGAAAAAACCCTTTGTATAATACAAGACCTTTCAGGTATAACAAACATTGATTTTAACATAATATACCGAAGATGCTTTCGCCTCCTGATTGAGCAGTCTGAATCAATGCTTGACCTTGTAAAAAACAATAAGCAGCTTAAACAGATTGTTATTATGGATTATTCGCTTAACCAGTTTACAGATTATTGCCTGAGATATTTAAGCAAACGGGGCCATGAGGATTTTCAAAAAACCCCTTCGTATTACCATGTGATATGTGAAATAGAATATATAGGAGACATTATGTCAAGATTATACAGGGTTTATGAGCCCAAAAGAAAAAAAGACACAATAATCTTTCTTGAGAAAATAGACAGATTAATTAAAGATTTTTATGGAGTATGTTTTAACATGGATGAGGATAAAGGCGCGCACATCATAGATGAATGCAAAAAGATGAGGCATGAGTATATTGATTCAGACAATCCTGCAATTACTAATCTGCTGCAGATTGTTTCTGTCATAAAGAATACATTTAATACTGTTTTAAGCTTGAATTAAAATAGAGGACTTTGATTAACCCCACTTTTGATGAATTAATCAAAGTAATCTATCAGAGTTTTGAACAATTTGATGGGTTATTCAAAACTCTCAATATAATTGCCTTATTTACAATTATGCAAACTTCTTTATCTTAAGACTGCCCTCATCAGCTTCTATTACATATTCGTCCTTATCATTGAATTTTGTGGCTGTTGTGACCATCTTTGGCAGAAGTATTCTTTCTCCTCTTAATTCAAGACTTGATATCACCTGTTGAAGCTGTTTTTCTGTCTTTTTTTCAACTTCCCGAATAAGTTCTTGTGCAGTAGGTTGCTCTTTAGAAACAACTCCTTTTCTCTCTTGTGTCTTTTTGTACATGTATCGTGCCATCTTATCTGCAATATCAATGCCTGTGGCTTCTGTTATTCCCTGCAATCCTGGAGAAAGGTTAATCTCAATGACAACAGGTCCTTTAGGAGTCTCAAGCATATCTACTGCGCATATATCAATTCCCAGTGCTTTTGCTGTGTTAACAGCGACTTGCTGTGACTGCACGTCCATCACCAAACCTTCACCTACTCCTCCTGCATGGATATTTGCTCTCTTTTCTCCAACCTTTGCTTTTCTGACCATTGCAGCTGCAACCTTGTCTCCTATGACAATTGCTCTTATATCCTCTCCTCCAGTATCGATAAATTCCTGTATGAGGACTGATTGCTGCAGAGATTCCATTGCATCCATGAGAGATGATGCTGATGAGTATGAATCTGCAAACATTACTCCTTTTCCCTGTGTTCCCTGCGGGAATTTGATTACAATTGGGTATATAACATTCTCAAGCATCTCTTTTGCTGCTTCAATTGTGCTTGTCACATATGTTGAAGGCATTGGAATCTTGTGCTCTACAAGTTCTATATGTGTAAGAAGCTTGTCATGCCCTATGCTGAACATTTCTGATGTTATTGGCATATAGCATTTTTTGTAGATCTTTTTTGTTATGCTTCTTAGTATATTCGCATATCTGAATGAGCCTTTTGCATATATGCAGTCGTATTTTGGAAAAGGTTTTCCCTGGTATGTTATCTCCATGCCTTCACCAGTAATATTGACTCTTATATCCTTGAGATTGATGTCATCAACTTCATCAAAATATCTCTTCATTGCTTCATATACCCATTTTGAACTAAGGCTCCTTAGTGAAATTATTGCTGCTTTCATTTTATCATCTTTGTTGCATTTTTTTATTCTTTATGAGGATCAATTAAAAATCCCTGATTAAGTGCGTTCTGACCTATGAGTACTCTGTACTTCATATGGTTTCTGTCAGCTATTGTGAATTCCTTTTTAAGGCGCTTTCCTGCAAGATCAAACTCTACCACTATAATAGGTCTTACAGTGCCGCCAAGAGCCTGTTTGACAAATCTTGTGCGGGTCACAGGTCCCAGCTTTAGCTGTTCAGCAAGCTCCTTATCAATTGAACTTCTTGTAGCGCCTGTATCGATCCTTGCCTGAATATTCTTGTTGTTGCCATTGGGTCCGAAGATTTCTATATCCTCTATTAACCCTATGATTGTCCTCTCTTTATATGCTTCCTTCAATAGCTTGTTATCACTCATGTTGTCGTTCTCTAAGCTAAATCTGTTTATAATGTTTGTGGTTTTTGAAAACTAAAAGATGTATAATGCAAATCCTTGTTAAATACTTTTCCCATACTAATTGTGGGAAAATTGCGTCTGCAAAGTAAAATTTCCATTTCTAATCAATTCTGCGAAGCAGACTATATGTGCGTAGCACTGGGGAATTCAGTTATTTCAAAAGAGCGAAGCGTTATATCAAGAACAGCTATCAAGGGGGAGTTCGTTACATCAAAGCCGAAGGCTCCTTTAGTTAAAGTAGTTAGGGAGAGTTCTGTTCAATCAATGCGAACAAAGTGAGCCTTCAAGAACAAGAAGATGGAGGCAAGAAAACTGTAAAACAGCAATATTTAAAAGTATGTGCAATTATTTATTATTTAAGTGGTAATGTGGAATCAAAAAAGAATAATCTACGCCTTAAATCAAATCGCAAAAAAGTTTTATTGATAAATTTGATAATTCTGCAAAAAAAGAAAATAAGAATATAAATACTTTGGAGAGACATCAAAATGACTAAAGATTTAACTATCAGGAACTCAACAGCAGAATTTTTAATATTTCAATCTCAAGCTAAAGAAGACTCTATTGAAGTAAAATTTACAGATGGAACTGTTTGGCTTTCACAAAAAATGATTGCTAAATTATTTGATGTTGATAGAACTGTGATTACTAAACACTTAAAGAATATCTTTGAAAGCAATGAACTAGATGAAAAAAGCAATGTGCAAAAAATGCACTTTAGTCATTCAGATAAACCCATCAAATTCTACAACCTTGATGTGATAATTTCTGTTGGATACAGGGTAAATTCTAAAAGAGCAACGCAATTTAGAATTTGGGCTACAAATGTGATTAAACAATTTGCACTAAAAGGATATGTAATAGATAAAAAGCGTCTAGAAAATGGTTCTTTCCTGAATAAAAATTATTTTGATGAATTACTAGCAGAAATTAGAGAAATCAGATTGAGTGAACGAAATTTCTATCAGAAAATAACAGATATTTACACAACAAGTCTAGATTACAATAAAGATTCAAAATCAACAAAGGATTTCTTTAAAAAAGTTCAAAATAAACTCCATTTTGCAATACATAAACACACAGCCCCTGAATTAATCATGAAACGAGCAAATAGTAAAAAAGAAAGTATGGGTTTGACCTCATGGAAAAATGCACCTGAAGGCAAAATAATCAAGACAGACGTATCAATTGCTAAAAATTATTTAAAAAAATCAGAATTGGAATCTTTAGGGAGAATAGTTTCAGCGTATTTAGATTTAGCAGAAGAAAGAGCTAAAAGAAAAATACCTATGACTATGGAAGATTGGTCTAAAAGATTAGATTTATTCTTAGAATTTGATGAGAGAGATATTTTAGAACATGCTGGTAAGATAACTGCTAAGATTGCCAAAGAATTTGCAGAAACAGAATTTGAGAAATATAGAGTAATACAAGATAGATTATTTAAATCAGATTTTGATAAGCTAATAGAACAGACTAATAAAAAAAGAAGTTAATCATATATTGTTTTCTCGCCCCTTTAGTTTTTTTAGGAACTCCCCTTTTTAAAAAAGAAATGGAAATCTTATTGAACTTAACATTTGACTATTGTTAAGTCGTGGGAGCGTAATGAAATGGAGCGAGAGCCTGCAAGGCGTTACCGAGCCGTAGGCGAAGGAGTTTTTTCTTCTGCGTTAAAAAAATTTAAATCTCCTATCTTTGGGTGGGAAGCGCGCTCTTTTTGTTTACTTTTTTCTAAAAAGTAAGTTGGGCACTTTTACATCCTTGAGAAACCAATAAAATAAATAACAAAACCTAAAATTACAGCAACCAAGATTAGAGTAATAACAAACATAGAAATTAAAAAAACTATTTTTCTTGTTTTGTCCAAACCAGACTTATTAATCGTCCAAGTGAATAAAGAAGATATTAATGCACCTACAAAGGCAGAAAAAACAATCAAGAAAGTTTCAAAATAAAATTTTTCTAACATTTTATCCTCCAAAAGCATTCTTCACTCGTTTAGATTTTTTAAAATAAAATATCCAAACAATATTCAATCCTATTGGGATTAAACCGCCCAAAAGGAAAAATATATAATCAAAAAGATAAACTCCCTCAGCATAATTACCCATTATTGCTTCAAATAAGATAGGCATAAGTTGGATAATACTAATTGCTATTAAAATCTCTAAAAAGTATGTGCAAACCTTTGGGACAGATTTTTCTTTTTTGGAAAACTTGAAAATCATCCAACCAAATGCTCCCACACCCAATAATGAAAAAAAGTCAAATGATTCTAAAAGCCCTAAAAATAGAGATAGAGAAATAAGAGAGGAATAAACTAACCAAACAATCAGCCAACCACCAATACCTTTTATTTTGTTATTTTGTTTTTTCATTTTTTGCCTTTAACCTCTTTAACTGCTTCCTGAATTTTTGTCATATCTTCTGCCCTTATCTGAATGATTAATAGCATACTCATTTTATCCTTTGTAGAATTTGCACCTTTTGCTTGGGATAAAATTAGATTTTCTAAATCTTTTCTAGTCAAATCTTTATTTCCATTTTCTTTATAGTATTTCAATAAAGCACTAATTCTTTTTTCATAAGGGATTTCTTTAGGATTTGCTTTGTAAATAATATCCGCTAATTCTTTATCGCTTATGTTTTCTTCAACATCTTTTTTCTTTCCGAAAAGATTAAATAAACCCATCTTAAAAATAGAAAAGAAAAGAGGTTTAATAATCTATCGTTAAAAGGGCAAAGTCAACTTATGTGAGGTTTTTAATGTATTCACAAATAAGTCTAGTCTATAAAATTTCTTTAAAAATTCATAACACAGGATAGTTGACTTTGCCCGTTAAAAGTGCCAATAAAATAGGAAAAATTTGGGCGAAGCCTTTTATCCTTTGTTAGAAAAAGTGCGAAGCATTTTTTGAGTTTTTGTTGGTCGGATAAAAGAAGTTTTTCTATTTTTGACTTTGTCAAAAACTATCTGTTACGAAGTAACTAGCGCGCTTCCGTCTGGGGGGGGAGAATATGTATTGGAGATTTAAATTTTTAGCAGAAGAAAAAATTTCGTTTAACATATATTTAACATACATTTATCACCTTAAATCCCCCACATCCCAATTAACCCTTCATCATAATTCTATTATTTAGAAGCATCATAATCTCCTTGTAAAATTATGCAGACAAAAATTCCTTTTCCAGATAAAACTTCAGCACTATGCTTAACGCCCTTAGGAATAAATATTGTTGCAGGACTAGAGACTTCATAAACTTCATTTTCAAACTGAACTTTATAGATTAATTTATCATCTTCAGAAAGAATCAAATTAATTTCATCACAATCATGTTTATGAAGTTTGCTATACTTGGGAAATTCCTTTGGAAGATCTTTTATGAAATGGACAGAGACATAATTGCTGGATTCTGGGATTGAAGCTTTATCTAACATTAATAATCTTTTAAAAGGAGCCTTGCCATGAAAAGGAAGTTTTTCTAATGGCTCTACAACGCCTCTTTTAATGTATTTTTGAAATTTTTTCATAATAATACATTAAAATCTATCTTACTTTTAAACTTTATCATGCTCATGTCGAAACTTTTATAAATCCTGCCTTAAACCCTATTTATATCTTATTCTGGTTTCTTATGCGGAGCTAGAATATAACAGAATAATAAAAAGAGGAATAAAATGGCAATAAAAAAGCATGATTTTGTTGAGATTGAATATACTGGGAAACTTAAAGACGACGAATTTGTTTTTGATACTACAGATGAGGCTCTTGCTAAGGAAGCAGGCATTGATTCACCTAATGAAGAATATGGTCCAATAATAATCTGTATTGGCGAGAATCAGGTTCTGGAAGGGATTGATAAGAATCTTTTAGGCAAGGAACCAGGGGAATACAAGTTTGACCTTGCGCCAGAAGAGGCATTTGGAAAAAAAGATGGCAAACTTATCAGGCTTATCCCTACGAGAAAGTTCACAAAAGAGAACATCAGACCAATGCCTGGAATGCAGGTAGAGGTTGACGGAGCAAGAGGAATTGTTAGGACAGTGACTGGCGGAAGGACTCTTGTTGACTTTAATCACCCGCTTTCAGGAAAAGAATTAGAATATGATGTCAAAGTCAACCGGATTGTCACAGACAAACAAGAGCAGGCTGAAGCATACCTCAAGATTACATTAAGAATCAAGGACAAGGAAGTGAAGCTGGCTGATGATACAGCTGAGATTACCACCAAAATAGATCTTCCTGATGAAGTAAAAGAGCGGCTCTCAGATAAGATGAAAAATATCTTTAAATTCAAGGATGTTAAGTTTGTTGTCAAGACAGATAAACCTGAAGATAAACCTAAAAAAACCGGGAAAACAGAGAATCCTGAGAAAAATGAAGTTAAACTGTAATAACCTTTATATATTAGTGATGGTATAGACTTTATATTGCTGTTATGAGGTGTAAATTGTGGATGCTATAATAAAAGATGCTGAATCAGAAAACAATGACAATCGTGAAGTAGTCGATGCTGTTACACCGCAGAATATTGTGGATGCTGAGTTAGAGAGGCTTCTTTCAACTCAAAAAGCGACAATTAAAGTAGTTGGAGCTGGCGGCGGCGGTAATAATACGATAAATCGTATTGCTGAAGTAGGAATCAAAGGTGTAGAGACTGTAGCCATGAATACTGATGCCCAGGATCTCCTTTATACGACCTCTGATAAGAAGATACTTATAGGGAAAGAAGTAACTCATGGTCTTGGTGCTGGATCAAATCCAAAATTAGGCGAAAATGCTGCCAGAGAAAATGAGCATGAGATTAAGAATGCATTAAAAGGCGCAGACATGGTCTTTATAACATGCGGTCTTGGCGGGGGCACTGGTACTGGCTCTGCTCCTGTAGTTGCTGAGGTAGCAAAAAAGAAAGGTGCTCTTACTGTAGCTATAGTGACAATCCCTTTTGCAATGGAAGGCATGAGGCGTTTTGAGAATGCTCAGATAGGTCTTGAGAAACTTGAATCAGTTGTTGATACTCTTATAGTAATACCTAATGATAAGCTCCTTGAGCTTGTTCCTGATTTGCCTCTGCATACCGCATTTAAGGTGGCTGATGAGATACTGACAAATGCAGTCAAAGGCATAGCAGAGCTTGTCACAAAAGCAGGTCTTGTGAATCTGGATTTTGCAGACATCAGGGCAGTCATGGGAAATGGCGGCGTAGCATTAATAGGAGTTGGTGAGTCAGATACAGAAAATAGGGCTCTGGAAGCAGTAGAAAAAGCAATAACAAATCCTCTTCTTGATGCTGATATTGGCGGAGCTAATGGTGCCCTTATAAACATAGCTGGCGGCGAGAATATGACTTTGGATGAGGCAAGGAATATTGTAGAAGCAATATCAGACAGGCTTGATGAGAGCGCAAGAATAATTTGGGGTGCGCAGATATATCCTGACCTTCAGGATACAATCCGAACCATGCTTATAGTAACTGGTGTCAAGTCATCACAGATTTTTGGTCCTGGTGGAAAGATTGTAGATAAGAAGAAAAAGGAAATGGAGAACGAACTAGGCATAGAGTTTGTTGATTGATTAAATAAACAAACATAAAAATAAAGATTAAAGTGATAAACAATGATGTATCAGCATGAGAAAATGACTATAATAGCAAAGTTAAAACGCTTTGCTAAGGAATGTATAAGAGTATTGAGCATAACAAAAAAGCCTGATAGGCAGGAGTTCAAGACAATAGTAAAGGTTTCTGCACTAGGCATGCTTTTAATAGGGCTTATCGGTTTTTTAATAACAATGATTGCCCAATTCATAATTTAAGTGAAAGACAATGGTAGATGAAGAACAAAAAGTAGAAGTTGTACCTGAAGAACAAAAGGCAAAAGAGAATTACGAGACAGAAAATGATGCAGAAGATACAGAAGAATCTGGGGCAGTAAAAGAAGCTGTAGAAGCAGAGGCTGTTGAAGAAGTAACTGAATCTGAAGAAGCTCAGAAAGAGGATAAGGAAGAAAAAGAAGCAGCTGAAGGCGAGCTTGAATCTAGCCATATCTTTGCATTGAGAACAACAGCAAATCGTGAAGATCAGGTTATGGATTTTGTCACAAGCAATGCTTCCAAGAAAAAACTTGAGGTTTATTCTGTCATCAGACCGCATGGAATGAGAGGATATATATTCCTTGAAGCAGCTGCAAGAGGAGATGCAGAGCAGGCAGCTTTCGGTGTGCCTTATGCAAGAGGAATTCTTCCTAATGAGATTCAATATGCTGAGATAGAGCATATGCTTGAGCAGGCAAAAGTAGAATATAATATTAAGAAGAATGATATTGTAGAGATAATCTCTGGGGCTTTCAAGAGAGAGCAGGCTAAGGTCACAAGGATGGACAAAGGCAAGGAAGAGGTTGTTGTTGAACTTCTGCAGGCAGCAGTGCCAATCCCAATCACTCTTAAGATGGATACTGTGAAAGTAATCAGGCGTGAAGGTGAAGAAGACGACGACATGGAATAAGGTTTTTTATTTTATAATTCACTAATTTTTTGAATTCTTTCTTCAATCTCTTATTTCAATTCTTTTTGATAGATTCCCTTGTATATCTCTCCTGTCAATCTTACTGGACATTCTGTTGAGAACCCCACTCTTTTGTAACCCCCAGTATTGGTTGTTGCTATGACCATCATTGTCAATGTTTTGTCGCTATGGAGCTTCCTATCTTTATATGGATTGAAATGACTAATAAATAAGGAAGATTTCTGTTCACTTTCAGTCCCGGTTTTCCCAGAGATAAGGTCTATATAATCCCTGAATTTGGGTCTTATTGCTCTTTTTAATCCCCTATTGCATACTTCATAGAGCACATTCATCTCTCTTTTTCTGATTTGCTCGTTATCAAACAGAAGAATTGGACTTTTAGTTAAATCTTCATATTTATTATAGATTATTTCCCCATTAATCAGGATTCTTTCGACAAATGAGGGTTCTTGATAATATCCATCTAAAAATGCTGAATATATTCCAAGCCATTTCTGGACATTCGCATCAAAAGCTCCTATCCCATAGGGCCACCATCTCGCATCTTCTTTATTATATTCTAATCCCACTTTATCAAACCCTGTAAGCAAAGCGTTCTTGATAAAGCTATTAGTATATAATCTTGCGAAGATTGTATTTATTGATTTAACTTGGGCATCAAGAAGTGAATATTTCTTGCCTTTAGGATGTCTTTCGTCATATTTATACCAGTTTCTTGGCATCCATATCATTTTTTTTTCACTCTGGTTATATTTGTGCTCCAATGGCCAGTCTTTTAATTTGGTTTGCAAATCCATGTTCCCCAAAGCCATGGCATAGTATGCAATTATAGGCTTTATCGTTGATCCTGTATTCACCTTTGTTTTTTGATTCACTAAGTCATGAATTATATTTCTGTTTGTGGGTTTTGATTGTTGAAAATTCTTTTTTTGTAAATTATTTTGGCTGCCAAACTCCTTGCCACCAATATAAACCACTATATTGCCCCTCTGATTGACAGCTATAACACCTATATTAAGATGTTTATGAAGAAAATCCATAAATCCTTCAAAATCTGCATAAGGCGGCTTTATGCCCTTGTCTATATAATATTGCATATCCTTTTTCCATGTATCTCTGTTTCTCCTCCGCAATATTCTGTCATAATTCTTGCTGCTTAGGAACTGATCTATATTATCTTTGATATCGTTTATAAGATTTGTATCCACATCAGTCTTAATTATAATGTGTCCTTTTTCATTAAGAAGAAGATCTCTTCCTTTGACAGTTCTTCCATCAATCTCATATTCGTTTGAGCAAATTTCCTTTGTAATATTTCTTGCAGTCCATTCTTCGATGCCATAATAATTTATGTTTAACTTAATAAATCCAATATTTCTTATTGATTGTTCATCTCTTATTTCCCATGTTCTGAATTCTTCATCAGTAATCTCATCCAGATTTCTTAAATGTTTTAATGCTAAATTGATTTTATTGATTGACTTTTTAGCATGATTCCTTACTGAAGTACTAAGTTCAGCTATGTCTTTCCCTTTTGCAATTTCATAAAGAGCAATCTGTCTGTTATGATTTGGGATAAATGAACCAAGTGTAACCAGCTGTTGCAGATTCAAATCTCTCAGCTTTTTTCCAAAATAGATATCTGCTGCTGCAGGCAATCCAGATATCCTATTTCCCATAGAGACGTTATTTATATAAAAATCAAGATTCCAGTCTTTACCAAATTTATCTGATATAATATATGCCTGAATAATCTCTTTTATCTTATTGCAATAGTTCCTTCTTGGGTAACTTAAGATATTCTTCACATTCTGCATCTCAATTGTGCTGCCTCCTCTTTTGTTGCCTTTAAGTGTGTCGATTACTGCTCCACAAAGATTATATACGCTTACTCCTTCATGGATCATAAATTCATTTATGTACCATGGATAATTATCATGTCTGCGAAAATAATGATCCTCACATGCCAGCACTGCTTCTCTGGCTTTTTCAGGAATCTCTTTGAGAAATATTCTTGATCCATAAGATTTGATTATTTTATTGTTTGTATCAACAATCTTGGCAGAACTGCCGTATGGTTTAGGAAGATCAGGAATAGTCTGGACTATGCTTGTCTTATACATATTTCTTGCTGCATATTTCTCAAGACAATGCTGTCCAGTACCAGGCATAAAATTAATTGCTGCAAGCGCACCGGTACCAAGGCATCCCCACTTTAATGCTTTAGCCAAATGTCTTGTTTTTTTAAGCTGAGAGAAAATATATTCTTTTTTATCTCTTCCTAAGATTTTTCTCAAAATTTGTCCATTTAAATTCATCTGTCTCAATGAAATTGTTAATAGATTTATAAATTTAGGGGATGATTATCACTTTTGAGTAACCATGAGACTAATAACGCGAAAATCTGACTATAAGTATTCCATAGCCAATCTTTTAACTTTACTTGCTATTGATAAAGCATTGCTATTTTCTGAACTAAGATTACAATTAAAAATATCATAACCAAAATTTTTCAATCCTTGAAATCCGCATAATACTGCAAATTCTTCATTATAATTGATTTGTTTTTGGATGTGTGGTTTGATTTTATATTTATTATAGAAAATATCTTGGTTGCCTGTATACCACAATAGATGTCCATGCTCATGTGCTTCAGTTATTATTCTGTTTATTTCATCTAAACCTTGTTTTATTAGAATATTATATCCCTCGATTAACTGATCTTCTTGCTGTAAAGAAATTCTTCCGCACCATCCAAAATACTCTGTGTCTTCCTTTAATTGATTATTAAATTTAAATGCAATATTGCATTGTTCCATTATGATTTCATTCTTTCTTTTTGCAACATTTGGTACCTGTTCAATTTTGTAAAATTGATTTTGCTTTAAAGGCAATCTTAATTCCAAATAAGGAATATAAATTTTTCCAGTAATAAAATCTCTTTTTTTAAATCTATCCTCTAATGATTGAGTATATGATGGACAGGATTCTTGTTTGCTCATATCAGGTGATGCATATGCATTAAATAACTTTCTTAAACTTTTAAATATCATATTGCTGTGGGTGGGGTGTTATTTATTAACCTTTTGAATAGCTCTACTAGGCAGGGATGAATATAAGCAGGGATTTTAATCATAATTTAGTATGTTTTGTAAAATCTGCTTTTTCCATTGGGAAGTTCCAAAACCTTTATAAATCAGCCTCCAATCCATACTATAATACATAACATAATAAACCGGTCGCTTGCTTAGTTTAACTTCATCAATATTTGTTGAAGAAAACAGCAGGTATCCAACACAAATATAGTGGGAGATGATAAAATGGCAAAAGAAACAGTAGAAGTATTAATAGAAGGTGGAAAAGCTACAGCAGCTCCTCCTCTTGGTCCTGCATTAGGTCCTATGGGTGTGAACATTGGAGAAGTTGTGGGGAAAATTAACGAAAAGACTTCTGAATTTAAAGGGATGCAGGTTCCTGTCAAGGTCATAATTGACACTGAAACAAAGGAATTTGATATTAAGATTGGAACACCTCCTGCTTCAGCTCTGATTAAGAAAGAAGCTGGGATTCAGAAAGGCGCTAGCAATCCATTGACCGAAAAGGTTGCTGATCTCAAGATTGAGCAGATTATCAAGATAGCAAAGATGAAAGAAAACAATCTTCTTGGCAAAGACAATCTTTCAAGAGCAAGAGAAATCATTGGCACATGCCAGTCTATGGGAATCCTTGTTGAAGGAAAGCCTGCGCATGATACTCTTGATGACATAAGCAAAGGCATGTTTGTTGAGAAGATTATATCTGGCAAGACAGAACTTAGTGACTCAGAGATGAAAGCACTTGAAGAAGAGAAGAAAAAGCTTCAGGAAGAACTTGAGAAAAATAGAGCAGAATTTGAAAGCAAAGCAAAAGTAATACTTGAAGAGATGAAAGGCAAGGAAATCAGGCAGATAAGGAAGAGGATGGAAGAAGAAGAAATTCCTGAGCATATCATAAACGAGCTTGCTCCTGAAGAGAAGGAAGGAAAGTAGAAATTTTGGATTGTTTTTTTCTTTTATTTTTTTATTTGATTGTAGTAATAATATATATATTTCTTAAACTAATTTTCTTTCAATATCTTCTCAGCCCTATCATAAGCAATACCAATCTCATCAAGAATTAACTTTATCTTTTCCTTGCATCCACTTAACCCTTTCCAGTCAAGCACAATAAGTTCTGGCCTTGGCTGAGTTTTTTCTATAGCCTGCATTATCATATCCTTATCAATTGATTCAATCATGTATTTGGGGCATATATGACCTATTGCAATATCAGTCCTTAGCATTATTTTATTGAATGTATTGCAATAATGAGATCCGCCTATGCCAATAGCTGCCTTCCATCCTGTTTTATTTGGCTGAAAATCAAGAAGATCAAGTATTACCTTGGCAACCGCTTTTCCTGCTGATTTATCTTTCCATTCTTTTTCAGAACTTCCTATCTCTATGAATAAAGTTGGCGCTTCAAGCTGAGGACCATGATGAGTGCATTCAAGAGTTGGCTCATAGTCAAGCCCAATTTCTTTTTGAATTGAAACCATCCTCTCTATTGCTTTTTTCAGATAGAACGCAGGCGCAATTGAAAGAGTCTTAGGCACGCCGCCTAAATCTGCCTTGTTCCAGTTGCCTTGCGTATGGCAGGAGAGTGTTCTTTTTCCAGATTCGCTTCTGTGTGTAGTAGGTATGATAAACAGGTCTGCATCAATCTTATCATGCAAATTTTCCAGATAGATGCATCTTTCATCTGTAGTGTAAATCATTACCCTGTTTGCATCATCTTTTTTAAAGATAGGATAACCTGCATAATCGTCTCCAGTCTCTGAAAACCTGCAAATCTCAAGAAGATTTTCTTTAATATTAAGTCCTGCAAAATCAGGAGTTGTTATGATGATGGCTATCTTCATTCTACTTAATAAATTCTGGCGGATTCTCTTTTATTGTATTTAACTGGAGCATGCCCTTGAATTCAGTCACATAAGCGTTTGTTATTTTAACCTTGACTCCTTCTTTGACTTTTGCTATCTGGCTGCCCCAGAATGTCATGCCAATTTCTCCAGTATCATCCACCACATAGCATCTGATATACCTTTCATCACCATAATAAAGTGTTCTTGTGTCTTTTTGCGCAACAAAATCAATTGTTATGGTAATATCAACATTATCTATCCCTTTTTTAAGATCCTTGATTTTATATTCTGTCATATATTAATGTTAATTAAGAATCTTATATAATAGTTGTTATTATTTGCTTATTTTGATTTTTTAGAGTTTTTCGAATAAATAGTAGAGTATATATATCTAGAACGAAAATAGGTAGGTAAACACATCTAATAACCCAGGAAGGTGATAGACATGCTTACCTATAGAAAGAGAAGAGACGTCATGCTTAAAA
>JAYEPB010000150.1:0-6995 GCA_034723595.1 Nanobdellota archaeon | reverse complement strand
AACTAACTTTTGCACTTGTACCAAATGGGGTTACAGACCTAATAACAAAACCTTCGATGTTTTCTATGGTTAGCTTATTCGCTTTTGTTATTTTAACTTTCTTCATAAGATATCTAATAGATATCTAATAGTATATAATACTTTCGGTTTTTGATACTATCATCTAGAAATCAATTACTTTCGGAGATACTGAGTAAAGAATTTGCGATGCAAATTTTTTGGGAATAGTTGGGGAATAAACTAAGGGGAGGAGATTAAGGGGGTGAAGTGAAGAAAGGGAGGGGAAAGGAGCGAGATAAAGAGATTGAAGTTATAGAGAATAAACAAAAAGAGAAGAATTGAACAATAGATTTTTACTAACACCACTGTTAAAAATTTGTTTTTGCAAATTTTTAAATAACGAAAGAAATATAAACTAATCATTCAAACATATTTAAAATGACTAATCTACTGATATCATTAGTGGCAAATAAGATAATAATATCAGCTGCAATTGCATGCTTATTTTCCCAGCTTGTGAAGTTTATCACAGCAAGGTTTAAGAATAAGAAGCTGGACTTCTATAAATTAGTCGAGACTGGTGGAATGCCCAGTGCGCATGCAGCAGTGGTCAGCGCAATAACATCAGCTGTTTATATTGAACAGGGAGCATCAGCATTATTTGCCATAACTCTTATCATATCTATCATTTTCCTGAGAGATGCCGTTGGGCTGAGAATGACTGTGAAAAAACAATCAAATATATTGAAGAAAATTACACCAAAAGCGTCTGGCCTAAGCGAATCTGAGGGTCATAAGATACCAGAAGTGATTATGGGAATTGCTTTAGGAATAATAATAATATTATTAATATACTAATTAAAATGTCTGCGATACAATTTATTCTGCAATGCATATATTTTCTGCTGCCTGCATATTTTGCAAATATGGCTCCAGTGATATTCAGGAAATGGTTTAGTTTTCTTGCAGGGCCCATGGATATGGGCAAGACATTCAGGGGCAAACCCATATTAGGGAAGAATAAAACATTTCGTGGACTTGTGACAGGAATATTGACAGGCATTGGTATTGCATTTATACAATATCTTATCAGGAACACAAGTATGGCGCATTACCTTACACTGCCTGGTCTTGACTACAGCTTATGGCTGCATATTGGATTTCTGCTTGGAGCAGGGGCTATAATTGGTGATGCTGCAGAAAGCTTTTTCAAAAGACAGATAGGTATAAAACCTGGAAAACCGTTTATCCCATTTGATCAGACAGATTTTGTGATAGGATCGCTTGCATTTATTAGTTTAGTTTATTTTCCTGGATGGCATATAGTCGCTGCGGTGCTGATACTTAGCATAATCCTGCACATAAGTTTCAACCACTTCGCATTCTGGCTGAGGATTAGGGACGAGAAATGGTAAATCAAAAATTTCCAAGAAATTTTTGATGAAGTGGTTGGAACTTAAACTAAACCACTATCTTTAAATATCATACCCAACTTCCTAAAATAGCATACAATAGAAAAAATTATCCAAAACAGATTGGGGGGAAAGAAAAAATGTCAAACAATGTACAACCAATATTTATTCTGCCAGAAGGCACACAGAGAACATCAGGAAAACAGGCGCAAAAAGTAAACATATCTGCAGCGCAGCAGGTCGCTGAGCAGGTAAAATCCACACTTGGGCCAAAAGGCATGGACAAGATGATTGTAGATTCTCTTGGAGATGTCACTGTTACAAATGATGGTGTCACAATACTTGAAGAGATGTCAATTGAGCATCCTTCAGCAAAGATGATTGTGGAGATAGCAAAGACGCAGGAAGATGAAGTAGGCGACGGAACCACAACAGCTGTTGTTGTTGCAGGAGAGCTTCTCAAGAATGCTGAATCCCTGCTTGATCAGAATGTGCATCCGACTGTAATTACCAAAGGATACAGGATTGCACTTGAAAAGGCAATTAAAATTCTTAATAGCATGAGTGAAAAAGTTTCAATTGAAGATAGAAAGATAATGAAGAATATAGTCGAGACCGCTATGACAGGAAAAGGCTCAGAACATGCAAAAGAATTTCTTTCTGAGATCATAGTGAATGCTGTAAAATCAGTCAGCGAGGAAAAAGAAGGCAAAATAATTATCAATAAGGATGATATAAAGCTTGAAACAAAAGTAGGAGCAAGTGTTGAATGCACTGAAATTGTAAAAGGGATAATACTTGACAAAGAAAGAGTTCATACTGCGATGCCTAAGATAATCAAAGACGCCAAGGTTGCTCTTGTGGATTCTGCTATCGAGATAAAGAATACAGAGATTGATGCAAAGATCCAGATAACTGATCCAAGCCAGATGCAGGCATTCCTTGACCAGGAAGAGACAATGCTCAAAAAAATGGTGCAAAAGATCATTGATTCAGGTGCAAATGTCCTGATATGCCAGAAAGGGATTGATGATGTTGCTCAGCATTTTCTTGCAAAAAATGGAGTGTATGCAGTAAGAAGGGTCAAGAAAAGCGATATGGAAAAGCTTGTCAGGGCGACTGGCGCAAAAATAATCACAAACCTTGAAGACCTTTCAAAAGATGACCTGGGGCATGCAGGTCTTGCAGAAGAGATGAAAGTAGGTGATGAAGAGATGACTTTTATCAAGAAATGCGAGAATCCAAAATCTGTAACTATCATCATAAGGGGAGGAACAGAGCATGTTGCAGCTGAAGTCAAGAGAGCAATTGAAGATGCAATCGGAGACCTTGCATCTGCTCTGAGAAATGGAGCAGTTGTGGGAGGAGCAGGAGCACCTGAAGCTGAGGTTTCAAAAGGGCTGAAAGAATATGCCAAATCATTCAGCGGAAGAGAACAACTGGCAATAAATGCTTTTGCAAATGCTATGGAGGTTATTCCAAAAACTCTTGCAGAAAATGCAGGTCTTGATCCAATAGATGTGCTTACTGAGATGAAAGCAGAACACCAGAAAGGGAATAAATGGGCAGGCATCGATGTGTTCAGCGGTCAAGTAGTAGATGCATGGGAAAAAGGAGTTATAGAGCCGCTCCAGATTAAGACTCAGGCAATAAACTCTGCTGCAGAAGTCGCTATGATGATACTTAGGATTGATGATGTCATCGCAGGATCAGGCAGTGGCAACGGAGGAATGCCTGAGATGCCACCGGGAATGGGAGGCATGGGCGGAATGCCTCCTATGTGAAAATATTTAATCTATGTTTCTAAGCGTCGCGAGTTGTGGCGCTACTATTTATTATTAATAATACAAAAATTATATTATGAATAAATAAAAATAGGAAGATTTATATACTTAGTCTTATATACACTTATATAAGATGGCACAAATGACTATTTTGCATAGCCCAACTCTTGAATCAGTAATTATGGTAGAGAAAACTATCCAAAAATATAGCCAGGAATGCGGGAAATATCAATTATGGAAAAAGCTGCCTAAAAAAATGATGTATCAAACATTCCAAGTCATATTAACTTATCTGGAAGATTCTAGCAAAATAATGATTGACAAAGATGGCTGCCTTATTTGGACATATGATCCAGAAGGAATAAAGAAGCTAATTTCTAAAGGTGTTAAACTAAGATGAATAAACCAGCCTATGTAACGTTTAGAGATACAAAACTAGAATCCACTTTTGAAGGATTAAAAGATGGTAAATTTGAAGATAAGAAATTATTGAAAGAGCAATAACAGATTTAAAAAAAGATTCAACTTTTGGCATAAAGATTCCTAAGAAATTATGGCCTAAAATTTACATACAAAAATATAAGATTGACAACCTATGGAAATATGACTTTCCAAATGGATGGAGATTGATTTATACAATCAAAACAGATGAAGTTATGATATTAAATGTTATTTTAGAATGGTTTAACCACAAAGAGTACGCAAGAAGATTCAGATATTAATTCTCAATAAAAAATGCCCTAATCCTATTCCGATAATTTTAAATAAATTCTTTTTTTCTACATTCCTATGATAATCACAATAAGTGGCAAACCTGGATGCGGGAAATCAACAGTAGCAAAGATAATAGCAAAAGAGATCGGATACAAGCATATCTCAGGAGGAGACATGAGAGGAGAGATTGCAAAAAAGCACAATATGACCATAGATGAGCTTAACAAACTGGCAGAGACTGAAGACTGGACTGATAGAGAAGTAGATGATTATCTGAAAAAACTGGGGGAGACAGAAGATAATTTCTGCATTGATAGCAGGACTGCATTCCATTTCATACCGCATGCCACCAAAATTTTTATTGACTGTGATTTATATGTTGCAGCTGAGCGCATATTCAAAGACCAGAGGCTTGATGAGAAGCACCAGGATACAGCTCAAGGCGTAAGAGAGATGATTAAAACTCGCTGGGAGCTATGCAGGCAAAGATGGATTAGATATTATGGATTTGACATCGCTAATCTGGACAATTACAATCTGATTATAGATTCTTCCCATAAGACAATTCAGGAGGTTGTCAGGGAGATATTAGAGTTTGTAAAATATAAAGAAAAATAATTTCTTTGCTTGATTTATAATCTGTTCTTGGATGCAACCAACTGTAAAAATACACTAGTGGAAAAAGAAGATTATAAAAATCTAGATTATCTTAGAAGCAGGGATTTAAATTCCAAATATTTAAATATCCTATAAAAATCTTTTAGATCATGCTAACAATATTCAAAGCGATTGTACTTGGACTGGTTCAGAGCATAACAGAATGGCTGCCAATAAGCAGTTCAGGTCATCTGGTGTTATTTCAAAAATTATTCAGGCTGGAAGAACAGGTAGCCTATGATTTATTACTTCATATTGCAACCCTTCTTGTAGTAATTGTATTCTTCAGAAAAGACATTGGGAATATTATCCAATCATTATGGAGATTTTTTCCAGAATATAGAACACATAAACAAAAAGTTCCCTCAACCAGCCTTGCCAAAGTTTTTATTGCTGATATACACAGAAAAATGGCTTTATTTATCATAATTGGAAGCATCCCTATTGGGATTTTGGGATTACTTCTAAGGGATTTTATCAACAGTATGTTTGAGAACCTGCTAATGGTTGCAATTGCCTTTTTTTTAACAGGAGTTATACTTTGGATGAGTCAGTTCAGATTACATAAATTCAGTTCTAAAAACACAAAAGATATGAACCAGGCAGGATTGAAAGATGCTTTATTTATCGGAATATTTCAGGCACTTGCTGTCTTTCCTGGGGTTTCAAGGTCAGGATCAACTATTGCTGGAGGAATTATAACTGGTCTAGACAGAAACCTTGCAGCAAGATTTTCATTTCTGCTTTTTATTCCGGCAATTCTAGGAGCAACCTTGCTTGAATCAAATAAATTAATTTTTGCAAGGGAAGAACTAGCTGCGGTTATTATTGGTTTTATTGTTACAATGATTGCAAGTTACTTTATGATTAAGACACTTCTTACATTAGTAAAAAAACGAAGATTCCATTATTTTTCTTATTATTGCTGGTTTATCGGAACTATCAGCATGATAATTTATTTTATCTATTGAATAAGGTTAAAACAATTTATGCTCTTAAAGAGATGAAAATCTTCTTAGATGATTATCAGAACTTTACAAAATTCAGTTTTGGCACAATCTTCCTTGCTTTTTCTATCTTCTTAACAAAGTCTTCCATAAATCTGGTCATGTGCTCACAGGCATCTATTTTGTCCTGACCGCAGAGAAGGGTTCCTTTCCTGCATTTATCATAAACATTATCAAGATCTGAGTCATCTTCAATAAAGTGCTGCTTATATATCTGAAAAATCATGCACTTCTCAGGCACACCGCCAAGCTTTTTTTGCTCATCTACAGTATCCCTTCCGCCAGTCAATGCTCTCTTGATTTTCTTTGAAACTGATTTCACATCTTCAGGAAGCTCAATGCAGCTCTCTGATCTTGACTTTGACATTTTGATAGATCCGTCAAGCGATGCAGTGAACTTATGGTATATCGAACTGATAGGAAATAACTTTTTGTCTTTTACTCTTCTTATTACATCCCTTGCAAGCCTGATATGAGGGTCCTGATCAATGCCTACAGGGATGATGCCAGGCATTCTTTCTTCAAGCTGAGGATATACCATATCGGCAACCTGAGTGACTGCGCTCATTATCCTGCCAGGGTCAGCGCTGCCATAGATTGATTTGAACTCATTCAATGTTATCTTTTTTGCAAACTCATAAGCCAGGTGGACAACATCCTTATTCTCTGACTGGAAATAGAAGATTGTTTTCTTTGGATCAAGTCCCAGCGCAATATATGCAGGGATATGGAAATCAAGAGCCCTCTGTTTTGCCTGCTCCAAAGTGACTCCCCTTGATGCCATTGCTTCAAGGTCTGCCACAAGTATATATGCCTTGGCTCCATGCTTCTGGAAATATGCAATCTGCTCGACGACAAGTTTTGATCCAAAATGAAGCTTATCTCCAGTAGGCATAATTCCTGAGAGAACATAAAATGGCTTCTTGTTTTTTATGCAATCTGCTATTATCTTCAGGCCCCTGCCTGCAAATACTTCTCCCCTGCGCATTATTCGACTTGGTTCTGGGAATATCGAGGGGTCAAATTCCTCAAGCCCAAAATCGCGAACAACTTTAGCATAATCTTCAACAAGTTCTGATCCATAAACATCAATAGTTTTTGCCATTTTAATCAAAATGTTCTTTGAAAGTTTATAAAATTTTGCTTATTGCACAGTAGGTTGGTATGAAAAACCCCAAAATATCAAGAAGAATCAAAAACCCAAACAGAAGGGTATAATCTTACATTGGGTTTTTGGTCATAAAAATATACCTGGCAGATTAGTATAGATTAATCCCAGCCACTGCAAGCAGAGGGGTATATTTTTATAAATCAAAAACCAAATCGCCGCAACAGGCTGTCTCACAATTACTAATTTTAGGATTATATCTCTCGACGAGAAATAGAAAGATTTATATACTTTCTCGTCTATAAAAAGAGTA
>JAYEPB010000149.1:0-7018 GCA_034723595.1 Nanobdellota archaeon | reverse complement strand
CATCAAGTTTTAATTTTACAGATTTAGAAGACTCACAAATCCCTCAATTCATTGATGATGTAATATTCTCAACAAATATGTTAGGATATCTTGATCAGGAATTTGTTGATGGATATGTGGATCTATTATTAGAAAAGGATTTGTCTAAAAAACAAAAAAGGATGGTTCAAAACACTAAGGATATTATATTTGAGCAACGACAAAAGCTAAAGAATTCAAAACAAGAAGTATCACTTGGTCTCTCTTATCAACAACCTGATTCGGGAGAAGATGGGGATAATCATTATGGAAAACCCCATTTTATTGAGGGCAAATATCTTAATATTGAGGGGGATAGTTTTTTGATCGCAAGGCATGACTTTGATAGTCCTGAAGCATTATATTCTTCTGATGGTGAAATGACTAATTTATTTGGTAGCCCTCATGAGTCTATTAGAGAGATGATTGAGTTTAATTGTCAAAAATTTATTATAGCACAACATGAAACACTAGGTTCTTTTAATTTCTATTCCTTGGATGGTGAGATTGCTGATTTATTTGGTGCTTCCCATAATAATGTATGGGATTTTGTTGAAATAGAGGGAGAAATGCTTCTGAAAGCTGAGCACAGGCAGGGCATGTGGGCTTTGTATTCGATTGATGGGAAAAATAAGTGGTTTGGTAGGGATCATGCCTTTATATACAGTGATGTCATTGACTCTTTTGTTGAATTTGAAGGTCAAAAGTTTGTGAAAGATACAGCTATCCAGGGGAATAGACCAATACTTTATTCCATTGATGGTTTTTATTTTGAGGGTGAAGATTCAGTTAAAGTTAGCAAATATGGCGTTCCAAAATTATATGATAAAACTTACTTTACAATGAAGGATTGGTTATGGCAAGAGAAAAATCCTCTTCATGGAATGTCAATAGAGATAATTGAAAAAATATCAGATTATAACCTATTAGACCAGTCTATTAATTTATTTGGATCAGATTGTGATAATATGCTTGATTCTTTAACAGATATATTTAGGGATTCTGGATTATTTGATTATTGGCTTTCTATAGTAGACAAATTCTCAAAAGATGGAAAAAATAAATTGGATTTATCTGAATCAATAAATGTTGCTAAAAAAACATATTCTTTAAAAGAAAGATTTATGGAAGTGTCTAATTTTAATATGAATTTAAAAGAAGGTAGCACTGATTCATTGACAGAATTAGGTGAATTGGTCACCATGAAAATGGGTGACTATCAGGTCTTAAGAGTAATTGGTGAGGGAGCAGAGGGTATTGTTTATCAGGCAAAACATGATATTCTCGGAGATGTTAAACTAAAAATATTCAAAGATCCAGAAGATAAAATAAAGGAAGCTATTGAAAAAGAAGGCGTTACTTTAGAAGAGCGAATCCAGGCGAGGATGATGAATCTTGATGATATCGAAGATATGAAGTATATTACACGATTTAAAGGATTGGGTACTTGTAAGAATCCCCGAACAAATAAGAAAACATTATATCTTACCTTAGAATATATTGATGGAGGGGCAGTAGAAATAATGGGGGCAACAGATTATAGTATAAGAGAAGATATCAAATTGCAAGACATTAACTCAATTTACTCTAAATTTTTGGATGGACTCGAGGTAATACATAATGCCGGAAAGATTTTGAAAGATGTAAAATTAAGGAACATCTTAGTCTCATATGACCATAAAAAAGTCAAAATTGATGACCTCGAAACTATTTCTGGGATTGATGAAGTACAGCAGGGAAAACGTATTACTTGTGGGTCAGACAGATATGCTGCTCCAGAAGCGTTAACAGATATCATAAATGCGACACAACAATCTGATTTATATTCCTCTGCTATTTGTTTGCTTTATATGAAAACTCGTAATCCTACTCTTATGCTTGGTATAAATGATATTCTTGAACCGGATGAATACACATTGAAACTGAATGATATGCTATCAAAACAAAATTTATCTAAGAGTCAAGAAGAATTCTTCAATAAAGCTTTAGCTTATAGTCCTTGCAACAGGTATCAATCAGTCTCAGAGATGAAATCAGAATCCCAAGACTTATTCTAATTATTTATCATACTCATTCTTATATACTGATAGATTTATAATTTTACCCTAACCTGCTCTGATTACATGCTCTCCTTAAGATATCTTATCTTTGCATCATATCAATATTATCATATAATTGAGATTATTAGCTAATTATTTGCGTGTAAAGTTTGGAACATACCCAAATGATCTTAATGTTGAGTTAATACTTTTGCCTGACTTCTGATATCTATCAAACGCAATCCCCATATTTCTCGCAGTAGGTTCACGTCCATCTTCATGTTCTAAAATTATATCATAATCTTTGGGCATTAATGAATCTGCATAAGCATCATCCATATCATCTCTATTTTTTGACGCTAATTCTCTAGCACGATTTGCAATATCAGCAGCCCTGTACATATCCATTTGTGATTGTTTTATCATTTTTTCTAATCCTCCTTTGAATTAATTGTGTTCTCATCTTTTATCTAATTTATCTTTAAAACTCTTTGTTTTAAATATTCAGCAAAGTTCTCTATTGCACCATAATTTAGAACTGGATGAGGGTAACAACTAGGATATATCTCTTTCGGAAATTTATTCAAAAAATTTCCGAATATGGGTTATATGGTCTCATTGGATTTCCCATTCCCCTAGCTATTCCTCATGGTTCTCAACTATGTATTCTCAATCCAAATTTGATATGCTTCACCCTTTTCTTTAGGCAGTTGAGTTTTTGATTGTTCATAAAGTATAAAATACTTTATTTGCAGCAGAAAATTTTACAATCTTAGTGATTTATGGAATTTTCTCGTTTAATCTACTTTCATTCGGAATATTTTAGGAAAAACAATAATTAAATTTATAAATCCTCGTTTATTCTTTGTTCTTTATGATTAAAAAAGATTATAGCGAATCTGATTATCTAACATTTGCATCTGCTCGCAATGCAGCAAATGCTGCTAAATCAAGAGCATATTCTAATGGAGAAGATCCAGAGGAAGCTTATGAGGCAAGATTTGATAGTTTTATGGGATCCCATGGTTATCAAAAGGATTATGAAAAACTTAATTTGGATACAAACATTCAATATTCTTTTGTCTTTAAACGCGCACGTGCTGCTGCTGATCAGTCTGCACATGAGGCATTAAGATTAGGGGAACATCTTATTTCTGCTTCTGAAATTGCTTATGATAGTGTACTAAAATCAAATGGTTATTATAAAATCTGGACAAACTAGTTAATTTAGTTGATTGAGATAATCCTAGTGCAAGCTATCAATCAGTCTCAGAGATGAAATCAGAATCCCAAGATTTATTCTAATTCTTTATCATACTCATTCTTATATACTGATATATAAGATACTGTGCTGTCTAATAATTCAATTATAAAATAAACTATTGTCAAAAATGGGTGGTCTATTGTTTTATCATTGTGGAGTTCATTAAATAAGAATATGTGATAATCTCTCATCTCTTTTCTAAATTTGCTTTCATTTACATGGGTAATTGCTTCTTTTTTTGAGATAGATTTTATAAACCAATCTATAAATGAATTAAGTTTATCAAATGTATGTTCTATTTTTTTTGAATTAATCTTCCGTTTTGTTTCTTCAAGGTACATCCTGTAAAATCCAAGCAAATTAGTGCCAATTTTTTCATATGCAAATAGCAATGTGCTTAATATGCTAAATTCTTCATAAGGAATCTTTTGCAAGAAAGCATTTCGTAATATATAATCTTTCAACTTCCAGTTATTATTTCTAAGTTCATTCAATATTTCTTCTCTTTTAAACTCATTATTGTTTATATCTTCCCTCATAATATCAAGCATATATTTTAGTGTTTGAAATATTTTAATGAAATATTTATCAAACTCGCTTGATGAATCTTCTATTGAGAAAATCTTTATAACACATTTAGTGTTATCTAAATCAATAATATCTGCGCCAATAAGATTATTATTAGAATCTTTAATTAATTTAATGAGATTTGGATCATCAAAAATTATACATATTTTTGTATATCCATATCTATATAATCTTCCTATTTGTGATCTTATATATCTTTTTGACTCTTTTGTCACATTTATTGTTATGAGTTTTTCTTTTTGAACAATATTTTTAGACATAAGTAAGCCAGAATCTTTCTCCTCCACATCCATCTCATCCCCTTGTTTAATTCCCATATTCCTAACCCATTTACTCGGTAGGCTTACCATCAAAGTACAAGGACCAACTTTACATACTTTTCTTTTCATAATTTGTTGTAAATATGTTGTAATATTTAAATGTTTTGCATTTATAATTATATTATTATGCATAATAATTATATAAGGATAATGTTTATATTTAATGCTAAAATCATAATAATAACATTATCCGAAAAAACCGGAATAAATACAGGTGGCAATATGGAAATCACAAAAAAAGACATGCAAATCATAACAGCTTTAAGAAAAAACGCAAGAGAAAGTCTGACAAAGATATCAAGGAATACAGGAATACCTGTATCTACAATATTTGACAAAATCAAAGAAAACCCTCTAATAACAAAAAGCACATGCTTATTGGATTTTAACCAGTTAGGATTCAATACAAGGGCAAAAGCCACAATCAAAGTAGAGAGGGAATCAAGGGAAGAATTAAAGCAGTATCTTTCAAAGCATCAAAATGTAAACTCACTCTACAAAATAAACAGCGGATATGACTTCCTGATAGAAGTTGTCTTTAAGAACATAAAAGACCTTGAGGAATTCATGGAACATATAAGAGACAGGTTTAAGATAATAGAAGACAATGTATTCTACATATTAGAAGACATCAGAAGAGAAGAGTTCATGGCAGATGAAAGAATACTCCCTTGATAGCCAATTCCAAATCACAAACCAAAACATATAAAAACAACCTCAATATTCCTAATAAACATGAATCCAAAAATAAGTGATTGCCCGTGGCAGCATAACTAAATTCTTTCTGCTAGTTAATATTCTATCTCAAACAAATATATTCTACAACCCTTGGCACTGGTGCTAATTCTAATCATAAATATTAATTTATATGGAGGTCTAAAAATGAAACTAAAAACTAAATTCGGACAATTTGGAGGGATTTATATCCCTGAAATAATGGTTCCAGCAATGGAAGAACTTGAAGATGCATATATTGAATATGCAAACACAACAGAATTTGAAGCAGAACTTAATGCTCTTCTTGAGACTTTTGCAGGAAGATCTACCCCATTGTATTATGCAAAAAATATGTCAAAAGATGTGGGATTTAAAGTATATCTGAAAAGGGAAGATTTGCTTCATACAGGCGCGCACAAGATAAATAACACTCTTGGTCAGGCTCTTCTTGCCAAGTATATGAATAAAAAAGAGATAATTGCAGAGACTGGAGCAGGTCAGCATGGTGTTGCGACAGCTGTTGCAGGAGCATTGTTGAATATCCCTGTAAAGGTATTTATGGGCACAAAAGACATTGAAAGGCAGAAGCTCAATGTGTTTAGGATGAAATTATTTGGCGCAGAGGTGATTCCAGTTGAGTCTGGTTCAAGATCACTAAAAGATGCAGTAAATGAGGCACTTAGATATTTTATAGCTAATGTAAGAACAAGTTATTATCTTTTAGGCAGTGTGGTCGGACCTCATCCTTATCCAATGATTGTGCAGAGATTCCAGAGCATAATCGGAAAAGAAACAAAAAAACAGATATTAGAATCAGAATCCAGACTTCCTGACGCAATAATTGCATGTGTTGGCGGCGGATCAAATTCAATAGGAATATTTGGAGAATTTCTTGAAGACAATGTAAAACTGATTGGTGTAGAAGCAGGAGGGGTAGATGATAAGCATTGCAAAACACTTACAGCAGGAACTGTAGGAGTATTCCAGGGAAGCAAGTCTTATGTGCTGCAGGATAGTGATGGTCAGATACATGAAGCCCATAGCATATCTGCAGGACTTGATTATCCAGGTGTCGGACCAATCCATAGTTTTCTTAAAGACTCAAAAAGAGTTGTTTATGGCAGTATATCTGATAATGAAGCATTATCTTCTCTTCATTATCTTTCTCAGGCAGAAGGAATACTTCCTGCGCTAGAGTCAGCCCATGCAATTGCTTATCTGCTTAAGCATAAGGGAGATTTCAAAAAAGATAATCTTGTTATAATCAACTTGTCTGGACGAGGAGATAAGGATGTCAATCAGATAATGGAGGCGCAAAAATGAGATTCAGGAAAAATATATTCATGCCTTTTGCTGTTTTAGGAGACCCAAATCATAAGCAGTCTTTTGAAATAATCAAAACACTTATAGATTCAGGAGCTGGAGCGCTTGAATTAGGCTTTGCTTTCAGCGACCCTATTGCAGATGGCCCTGTAATACAGAGAGCAAATAAAAGAGCGCTTGCTGGAGGAATAACAACTTCAAAAGCATTTCATATACTAGAAGAAGTAAGGAATTATTCCTCAATCCCCATCAGCCTTATGTTAAGCTTTAATATAATGTATCAATATGGTATTGAGAAATTCTATAAGAGATGCAGTGAGTTGCAGATTGACGCTGTATTATGTCCTGATATACCTTTAGAAGAATCAGGAGAACTAATAGATTCTGCCAGGAACCACCATATAAATCAGGTATTTATTGTTTCTCAGACCACAAATAGGGAACGGATGATGAGATTAAACAATGTATGCTCAGGTTATTTTTATCTCGTGTCCCTGCTTGGCACAACAGGCATAAGGGACAATCTGGATTCAGACCTTCAATTTCTTATTAAAAAAACAAAAGATAGAACATCTCTTCCAGTATATGTAGGATTTGGAATATCAAATCCAGAGCATGTAAGAAATGTCATCAGATATGGAGCAGATGGCGCAATATGCGGTTCTGCTATCTGCAGATTGATTGAATCAAATCTCGATGATTTTGTAAAGATGAAAGATGAAATAAGCAGGTTTAGCAATAAAATGAAA
>JAYEPB010000148.1:0-7042 GCA_034723595.1 Nanobdellota archaeon | reverse complement strand
CTAAAATTCTTTTGTTTCTTTTAACTAATGGAAGAACTGGTTTTTCCCATATACTCATCTTATTTTTTTGTAATTTTTTATTTGAATAAAACTCATCAATCTTCATTTTTCATCTCCTCTAATCACAATCTTTCTTATCCTCATCGTAGATTTTGACAATCCTCTTGAACATAGTTTCTGCACCGCTTACATATAGACTCATTATGGGGAACATCATTCTCCCAACACTTCCTCCAAATACTTCTCAACACACACATCCCAATCAAACTCCTTCTTAATCTTTTCTCTTATCCCTTTTCCAAACCTTTCCCTTAACTCTTTATCTCTTTTCAATATAAATATCTTTTGCCTCAATGCCTGAACATCATGCGGTTTCACCAAAAACCCACATTCACCAACAATCTCTCTTGTTCCGCCGACATCAGTACCAATTATAGGCAAGCCACATGCTCCTGCTTCTAGTACAGATGTAGGCAGGCCTTCTGAGTATGAAGGGTTTACAAAGACATCTGAGGCATTGAGATACTTGATAATCTCATCAGCTTTTCTCTCGCCTAAGAACATGACATCTACTCTCTTTTCTCTTGCCAGCTTCTTAAGTTCTTTTATATAAGGACCTTTTCCAATCACAAGAAGAACAGCTCTTTGGACTGTCCAGAGGGCTTCTATCAGGTCCTGTACGCCTTTTGCATAAATAAGGCGACCTACATAGGATATGACAAAAGAATAGTTTAAACCCATTTTTTCCTTCTCCTGAGGCTTGAATACGTTAGTATCAACAGAATTATGTATGAGTACAACTTTTTCTGGCTTTGCTCCCATCTTGATTGCGAAATTGCAGCAAGCCTTGCTAATCCCTACTACTTTCCAGGCAGTCCTGAATATCTTCTTTCCTACAGTCATGTCATAGAGCCAGGCAAGAGATTGTACAATCTTATTATCATGCTTTACATGCACATTTCCGTGCTCTGTGTGGATATACTTTATCTTATGCTTTCTGGCAAATCTCATGCCAAGCCATGAGCTTGAGAAGAATCTTGTCTGGGTTATGACAAAATCATATTCATTTTTTGCTAATTCTTTCAAAATTCTTCTTGTATCTGCGTTAAAACGAGGCAGGGAATATACATCTTTCATTATATCATAGCAGGGTATCCTGTAAATGCCTATGCCTTTGTATTCTTCATATTCATCAATTCCCTTGACATTATAAGTAAGCACATCTACTTTTATTCCTTTTTTAACAAGCCTTGATGCGAGCTCAAGAACATAGTTCTCAAGCCCACCCAGATAGGGGTGGAAGTTTGTTGTGAAAAATAGTATTCTTGTCATCTTATTTCACTTCCCAATATCCTGCGCTGGTCTTTCCAACTCTTTTTAAGACTCCTTTTTTCCTTAATTTATTGATATATTCTTTAACTGTATCCAAATTAATTCCTAATTGTTCTGCAATATTATTGCGTGATATTTTGGGATTATTTTTGATTTCAGTAAAGATTTTTTCTTCCAGTTCAGTTAGTTTTACTGGGGGAGTAACTAGGGGGGTAACTAGGGGGGGTTCTTCCCTTTTAAAAATTATCCTGAATGAACCTCCGCTTTGCTCAAATCTTGGTTTATCCAGCCCATTATCTTCCAATAATTCAATTATGTTTAGGATTCCTCTGCCCCATGAGTCAATAAATCCAGCATAATAGAAAACCTTTGCAAGCAAGGGATTTTTCAATGTAGATTCATGCTCTTTATATAGATCAGCAATCTTTAATGTTTCTGGCAATTTGCCAGGGTTTGCAATAACTATGCTAGCATCATACATTTTTATGTAAACAAAACTATTGTCAAAATAATCTCTGTGGATTAATGAATTTATAATTGCTTCCCTTAATGCTTCAATAGGAATTTCCCATTTCTCTTCCCTTAACAATCCTTTAATCTTTGCGCCAAGCCTTAAGTGATCCTGAAAGAATGATATTGATTTTTCCAGATTATCAAATAGGTCGCCATTAAAATCCTTCATGTCAATAAATTCTTGCTTAGCAACACCCTTGAATCTGCCGCATCTGACCATAGCATTATCAAAGAATCCCGAAGGCTCTTTGCAAAAGAGAAGAACTGCTGCATTTGTAAATTTAGTTTTTGTCATTCTGTATCAATCCCTTCAAGAGCCAATTTCCATAATGGAAGATATCTAATTCCTTCTTCTTTTTTATCTATTTCCTTTGTAACTATAATTAATTTCTTAACTCTTGATTTAAATTCATTCTTAAATTCTAATAATCCCTTAATTTCCCTATCATTTATTGAATTTGAATAAAATATATTCAATCCTACCAGAGAATTATCTTTTCTTTTTACAACAAAATCAACTTCCTGATTCTTTTTCCAGTAATGCGGATTAAAACCCCTTCTTTTTAAATCAATAAATATCATATTTTCTGCAAGTCTTCCTTCATCCTTTGAAAATTTGAAGCATACAGAGTTTCTTAATCCATTGTCTATACAATATATCTTTCTTCCTTGATATATGCTTTCTTTGAGTGAATATGAAAAAAATCCCATTTCAAATATGAGGTTTGAGTTTTTTCCATAGCTTATATATTCCCTTATTGTATCAATGCCTGTTTTGAATATATTCTTGAGCTTACTATAAGTAATCAGGTTTGAGACATTTGTAAGGAGGAATAAGTACAACTCTTCAATAAGGCTTATATCTCTTATTTTGTATCTTTTTAGGATATCCCTAAATATTATATCCCTGAAATACTGCTGCAATACTTCTGGTTTTCTGTCTTTAATATACTTTGGGAATCCACCATTATTAAGATAGTCCTTAAATGCCTGGACAACCATTGCCCTTTGTTTTAAATTTGTCTCAATTTCTTTAGCATCAATTTCTTTAGCTGAAAGTGCTTCATTAAATGAGAATGGATATATGTTAATATTTAAATTTCTGCCAGTCAATAAAGAAGAGAATTCAGAGGATAATAATGATGAATTTGATCTTGATATTACTATCTTTATATCTTTGTTGTTGTCATAAATTCTCCTCATCCATTTTTCCCAATTTTGGACTTCTTGTATCTCGTCTAGAAATAAGAATATTTTCCCCTTAGGTGAATTTATTTCATAGAATGATTCCAGAAGCTTGTTAAAATCCTCAACGCTGAATTGAATCAACCTTTCGTCTTCAAAATTAAAATATAGGATATTTTCTCTGGGAATTTTAAGACATTGAATCATCTGAAACATAAGTGTAGTTTTGCCGCATCTTCGCACACCAGAAATTGTCAGGATCTCATCAATTTCCATGAATTGCATAATTTCTTTAAGAATAGTTCTCTCTATTCCAATGTCTGGCTTGCGCTTATTCCATTCTTTAATGATTAATTCAAATTTTTCTTTTTCAATCATAATTACATTAAAAACAGAGTTTGTTTATAAAGGTTACCTTTATACAGGTTAGAATTAGCGAAAATTAACCTGTATGTAGGTTAGTTTATGCAAGATGTCAAAAGTCCTTGACCACCACCAGTGAAACACTGGTGGCATGCTCGGCTTCGCCTCGGGTCACTCCCTATTGAGCATATTTAATACCACTTGATTACACCAGCCACAGATTGGTGGTATAAAATATATCAAATCTTCCGATTTCATTCTTTCAATAATTCCCAGATGTACTTGCCTGTTTTTTTGCCTTTCAGAGCAACTGTCGTAGTTTTACATTCATATTTCTCTGCAAAAAATTTTAGATGCTTATTATTTGATTTTTGGAAATTATATTTTGCTTCAATCGCATAAATACCTTTATTTTTCAGAATAAAATCAATTTCCTGCTTGTTTGTTGTTCTCCAAAAATTTATTTTTTTCTTAGCTTTCAATAATTCAAGAAATACAAAAGTCTCAAAAACATTGCCTAATATGATCTTAGGAAATTCTTTTAGCCAAAGCAAATGCATCATTCCAGTGTCTAAAAAAAATACTTTAGGCTGTTTTGATAATTCGCTTCTTAAATTTTTATGAAACGGTCTGATTAATCTTATGATAAATGTGTTTTCAAGCAGATTCAAATAATCTAAAATTGTTTCTCTATTTATTCCTAAGGTATTGGATAATTCATCAGTATTGAACAGTTGTCCTGACTGTGATGCCAAAACTTCTATTAATTTATTAAAAGAGGATATATTCCTGATATTTCCTATATCTCTTATATCTTTTCTTATGTATGTGTTAATTATCTGTGAAAGATATGTCTCTTTTTTTTCTTCTGATTTTTCAAGAACAATCTGAGGATATCCTCCAAATTTAATATATTCTTCTGCCAAAATAATTAACTCATCATTGATTATTTGGGAGTTTTCTTTTTTTAATTTGTATTCTTTATCTTTAAATATCAAAAATTCTTCAAAATTTAAAGGATAAAGCTCAAAATTAACTATTCTTCCTACAAGATTCTTTTTGAATTTCTTTCTAATGTCGAATGTTGAAGAGCCAGAAACTAATAATTTTACATTTGGGTAATGGTCATGCATTATCTTTATAAAATTAGTAGGATTTTCTAAATATTGTATCTCATCAATAATCAAGAAGATTTTCTTTTTTTCATCTGCTCCTTTTTGCAACAGATAATTATAAAGTGATTCTGTTCCCTTATTGCATAAATCCAATAAATTCATGTATTCCAGGTCAAGATAAAATACATTCTCTTTAAGATGATTTTTCATTAAATATTTTAATAAAGTGGTTTTCCCAACTTGTCTTGCACCATAAACTATAATTGTCTCTTTTGAATCTAAATATTTCAATAATTCTTCAACCAGTGTTCGTTTATAGATTATGTCTGCCATAGTATGCAAATTATTATGTTATTTGTAGGGTATACCCTACATATTATTTAAATGTTTGCATTTAAAATCAGGATTTTCTCAATATCTTTTAGATCCAATAACATAACATTATCTTTTTTAATTTTATTCCTTCCTGAGTTTAATACTCCGTTACTTGTAACGACATCTTTTTGTTGTAATTTGATACCCCGCAGCTTGCTGCGATTGGGTAATTCATTTTTGATAAACTGCTTAACAAGTTCAGTCTTTCCTACTCTTCTTCTGCCATATATTACACAGAATGTACTTCTCTTATTCAAGAAGGGATATATCTCTTCAAGCTGCTTTAATTCTTATTTTCTATTTATGAACATGGTTACTCACCAGTAACTTACTGGGTAGTAATCTGTCATAGTCTATAAATCTTTTGAATTCACTTCTCCTTTTTCCCATCAATAGCAATCTTTCGAACCAGCTTCTCCATCTTCCTCTGCATCTGCTTGACTGTGCTGTAAAGGTAGAATATTAGCACTATGAAAAACATGAATCCGCTTATGACAAAGAAGTCAACAGTTCTTTCTATATTCAGTGTTTCCATTATTCCATATAATGTCTCTGGAAACAACACAAGAAGCAATGCTCCAACCCATACTGCCATCCATAATGAAAGCGAAGCTGCAGAATAATGGCTCTTTTTGTAATAAAGAAATGTCAGGTATATCATAACTAATACAAATATTATCCCTAATAATTGAATTCCTAAAATCATTTTGTTATCCTCCACCAAATCATATTCAGCACAATCTTAATGCCATCAATCACTGTCGTGCCTTTGTATTTATCAGCATAGATAGTGGCTATAGGTATCTGCTTATACTTAAGCTTTTTCTTTCCTACATTCGCTATCATTTCTGTCTCTACAAAATAGTCTGTTGCATTCCATCTGAGTTTTCTGTATGCTTTAGTCTTGAAAGCCCTGTATCCGCTTTGCGTGTCTTTCAGCTTAATTCCAAAGAGAATCTCTGCCATTGTGTTGATTGTCCAGTTTCCTAATCTCATGATAAGAGGCATCCTGCCTGACAGCTTCCTGTATCCAAAGACAATGTCGCAGTTATCAAGTGCTTTAAGGAATTCAGGGATCATAGCTGGGTTATGCTGACCGTCAGCATCAAGAGCCACAATGATTTTTGCTCCCTGTTTTATAGCATACTCAACACCTGTCTTGAGTGCAGCTCCTTTGCCAAGGTTTATTATATGCTTTAGCACAATAGCTTTGGCTGCATTCTTTGATGTCCTGTCAGATGATCCATCGTCCACAACTACTATATTCTTGCAGAATTTAAGGGTATTTTCAATAACTTTAGCTATATTTTTTTCTTCATTATAGCCTGGGATTATTACCCATGTATCCTTAGGATTCATTTTTCATATAGTATCTGTGATAAAGCTTCTCCTGCTGCTGGTTCTTCTTCAGTTGATGTTTCTTTTTCTTCTTCAATGGTTTCTTCTTCCTCTGCTAGCTCAGGTTCTTCTTTCTCAATTATTTTCGTAACTATTTTCTCTTCTCTAAGAACAAGCTTTTCCATAGGCTCAAAGCTTACATTCCATACTTGAATATTAAGTCCTGTGAATGTTGTCTTGTCACTGAACAGCCTGAAGTATTTTGAGCCAAGTCCATCAAAGAAAAATAGTCTTGTGAAAGTGCTTTTAGCAAGCCTTGGATCCATGATTATTGATTGATAACCATTTCCATTAGGTATTAATGCTGCACTGTAAGGGATTGTGTCGCCATCAAATTCTTTTTCAATCAAGTCATCTTCTCCTGCATATACCAGCGACTTAACATTCTGCATTCCGCTTTTTAATGAAAGATATGCATCATAATTAGTCATATTTACAATGAGGTCGTTTTGGCATATAATCATGTCATCCTTAGCAGCGCAATCTGAAAGTTCTGAAGCAAAATTTGGCCATGTAGTTACCCAATGGTCAGCAGGTGTTGTCTTGATTTCATAGTATATCTTGTCAGCCTCTTTTTCAGACAGGTTAAATTCTTCTACAAGCACTCGTGTTCCTTCTCTTTCTGTCATCTTGTTCACTTTATTGTACATGTTTGCTTTTGTGAAGTTCCAGCTTCCGAAATGCGCCCAGACTCCAGCTTTGCTTACCATATCCTGAGATGTTATATAATACTGGTCTATGATATCATCGCAGTGCGTAAG
>JAYEPB010000147.1:0-7122 GCA_034723595.1 Nanobdellota archaeon | reverse complement strand
AGAGAAGAATATCTTTTTTCTAAGGGAGTATAGACTGACTCATCCATCCTATCAAATTCAGACTTCCAAAAAGCCTGAAGAATTTCCCTATTGGCAGGATTTTCTAAATCTAAATTATGATCAGATTCATTTAGTCTGGTTATCATTTTATTACACCCCCAACATAAAGTATTATGATAATAAAAACCAGGATAGTTATAAACTTTGCTATTGCTAGTTCACCTTAAAGTAGTAAGGCAAGATAGTAGTTGGCGAGCCAACAAATATAAGAATACTTAACCAGGATAAAGCAAACTACAAACCCATTACCATCTCCCTCCAGAGAATATAATCGCAGGGATTGTCTTCAATATTATCTTCATATCCAGAAAGAACGACATGTGCTTAATATAATAGAGGTCATACAGAACAGCCTTGTCAAAATTTAACTGGTGCCTGCCTGAAACCTGCCATGTGCCTGTCAGGCCTGGCTTTATGTTAAATCTCATCATTCTCCAATCGCTGAAACTAGGCAGCTCATCCCTTAAATGGGGCCTTGGCCCTACAAGAGACATATCTCCTTTAAATATGTTGATAATCTGAGGCAGCTCATCAATGCATGTTTTTCTCAGAAACTTTCCAAATTTGGTTATTCTGGGGTCATCTTGTATCTTAAAAAGACCCTTGACTTCATTCTGGTCTAGCATCTGTTTTTTTTGATCATCTGCGTCTAGAATCATTGTTCTGAACTTGTATATTGCAAACTCCTTCATGTCCTTCCCAATGCGATTGTGCTTAAAGAACAAAGGACCAGGCATTGTAATCTTCATTATCATAATAACTACTAAGAATAAAGGCATAAGCGCTACAAGAGCCAATGAGGAGAATATTATGTCTATTATGCGCTTTTTCTTCAGGTAATCCTGAGTTACATTGCCAGGACTGATATTCATAACAGGACAGTCCTTGAATTCATCAAAATTAATGTCTTCAATCACAAGATTAAATATGCCAGGAATTATCTTCCATGTAATATGATCGTTCTTAAGGATTAAGCTCATCATTTCACTATTAATATTGTCCCTGGATATAAATACGATATCAACCTGGTTTAGAGAAGATTTCAACTCACTAATCGAATTGGTCTTTTGAATCAATTTGTATCCCAACGCCTTATTCTCATCAATCTTATGGACAAGATCAAAAGTATCGTTTCCGAACAGAATAAAATTTTTGATGTCAATTCCTTTATTTCTTGCATAAATCACTATTTTTGAGAGCATAATGCGCGATCCTGCTGTAAATATTATTAATAATAGATAGCTCAATAAAAAGAATTTAGCTGGAATTGAATTGAATATATCAAATGCTATTACTATTATAAAAGCTATAAAAAAGACAGTTGTTACACTATAAATGATTGCCATAAAATCATTATCATTGAATGTGTTTCTTTTGTCATCATATAATCCCTGATGAATATAGTTAATGACCAATAAGAACATCATTATTAGAGCAAGCCTTATGTGCATTTGGCCCTCAGACAAGATTGTTAGATGGCTGTCTGTAACAATAAGAAATGAAATAATCAGTGTCAATATGTACATAGATACATCTGAAAGATAAAGCGACAGGAAGTAATACGGCTTTTTGTTTGACAATAGGTTTACCATTTTTTTTCAGGTGGGGATTACCCAATTAAAGAGATAAATACTTAATCATTTATAAAGATTACAGTATATTCTAGTATAATCAATAATTTTCAATCAGAAAACAAATTATCCTCCTATCTCAAACAACCTAGTCCCTATTCTTATAAATATGCTTCTGTATGAACTGATAATAAAAGAAGAAATAATACACGCAGCATTTGTATGGAATATCCCCCCAGCAAGCTCTTCTGATATATGGAGGCCTACAAGTATCAGCAATAGCAGTCTTAACACATTGATGAATAACATCCCTATAAAGCCAATGATAAAGAAGATGATGTATGACTTCCTTTTAATCTTATTATGATCCAATACAAACAAAGCAGAAAAGAATGCAATAAAGAAGAGGATTGAATCAATACCTGATGTTCATTAAGTATATTTATTATTAATCAACATTATAAACTTTCTCTTCGCTATCTAACTTAATTTCCCCTTGCTCTTTCTCATAAGTTATAATCATTTCTTTGAGAAGATTATATAATTTCTTTGCTCCAATAGGAGAGCATATTATCAAGGCATCAGAAATATAAGCCCAATTGTTTTCTTCTTTTAATTTTTCGTTAAGTAATTCAATTCTGAAATCCTGATTAGTTAAACCACCTTTAACATTAGTCACATAATATTTCATAAAATTAGGAGTTCGAACAATTGGTATATCTTCTTTCTTTTTAGCCATTTTAACCTCCTAAGCATCGCAAGATGATGTTAAATGTTTGCCATTCCGATAATTTTTAATTTTAATTGGTTTGCCTTCAATTATTAATTCTTTCTCATTTATTCTGACATTAATCCTATCTGCGCTAATTCTCTCTCTCCTTTTTTGTAATTTTTTCTTGCAAATTTCGTCAATTTCATCCATCAATTCTAATTCTCTTCTAGCTACATCTATAATCAATTTTCTTTCTTGTTCTTTTTTTTTGTTAAATAAAAAACTGAACATATTTATTCCCTCTAATTATTTATAATACTAATTACATTACGTGCGTATGGGCGAAAAACTTTTTGAACGTCATTATATTCCCACCCCATCGTTTTCACACCCTGACAAAAATTAGGGGTTTCAACTTTTTCGTAAATATCAAAATTGATATTTGCAGTTTGTAATGGAGTAAATATTTCCTTATTTAAATTCTGTAAATACCTTAAAAATAATGCCATTGTCAAAGGTTTAATTTTTCTAATCTCTGGAGTATTAATATATTGCTGATATTTCTCAAAAACCTGAAATAATTTTCTATCATTCGTCACTAAAAAATCTGCATTCTTTTCGATTGCCATTAAAATTACCTGATAATCAGTACTTTTTCTAGGGTCCTGATGCATTTTTTGTTTTAACTTTTTTTCACAAGTAATTTTTATATCTTTCAATTTCTCCTGATCAATGTTAGTTTCAATTTCAAAACAACTTATACCCTGTAATTTTCGACACAACTTATAATCATATTTCTTTCTGCATTCTTCGAAATTGTCTTTTGACATAATTATCTTATTATCATTATCCTCAAATATATCCTTTAATATAGAAAAATGTCCAGATGTATCTAACGCAATTGGAACATTTGCATCAAATATAAAGATTTCCATCTTAAATAAACAGTGAATTGTACCTCTTAATAAATATATTGTATTTGACATATAACTATTTCCGAGTTTTATAAATAATCTTCGATACAAACAAATTTTGGAACTAATATTCATAAAGATATATTAAACAGGTGAGTTATAAACAAGAATAGTCTTAACACATTGATGAATAACATCCCTATAAAGCCAATGATAAATTAATAGCAGAAGAAAAAAGAGATAAAGAATTCATCACCTGTAAATCCTGTCAAATTCTTTTGCCTTATATTCTCTCACAGCCAGGTGCAATGCATCCACTGCTTTTGGTGTAGGTATTAATTTAATCTCTTCAAGTATGCATTTATCAGTTAAACCATCTGTCTTTGCATGATTCATATAAAATCTTTTTGCATCAAACACGCTGGTTTCAGAGGTTTGATTTATTTCCAAGAATTCTTCTGCTATCTTTCTTTGAGGAATAGCTTTTCCCTGAACCAGGTCATAAGAATCCTGATTTTTAAATAACTCAACAGGGTCAACACCATATGATTTTCCGATTAGTTTTGAAGCTTCTATAATTCTATTATAAAATTCTTCCTGAACTGGTGCAGATCTAAAATATAAATCCAATATTGGATTAACCTTGTCCAGCATCCTACTAATCTTCTGAGAACGATTTTCTTTATCAATTATCTTAATTGAATTAATAATCTCTGCCATACCCTCAAACAGGCCCATGATAGATCTATCTGATTCATATCTTGCAATAGGATCATAATCATCTTCAAAATCTTCCATAATCCCTTTTAGAGAAGGATATCTCTTTTTTAAAGGAGCATAAACTGGCTCTTTCATTCTATCAAATTCATTCTCCCAGAAAGCCTGAAAAATTGCCGTATTTTTACTTAACATATCATTATAATGTAAATTATCTGTCATTTTATTGCCTCCATTCATAATTTCTAGAATGAGAATACTTAGAAGATTATAAATATTTCTATATTGCCCTATTTAAAAGTAGTTAATCATTTATTCTCTCTTCTTATAGATATACTTCTGTATGAACTGGTAATAAAAGAAGAAATAATACATATGCAGCATTTGTATGGAATATGCCTACAGCCAGATCTTCTGATATATGAACCCCCACCAGGATTAATAGAATCAGTCTTAACAGAATCATAGTCCTGAAGATATTAACAAAAGTTTCAATCTTGCTATTAAAAAGTTTCCTAGGATTATCTATGCTTTAACTATATGTTAATATTTTTTCAGTTGAATATTCAATATTATGATATTCAAGTATCTCTTTAAACTCTTCTGAATGTTGTAGTTTAATTTTTAGGATACAGTTTCCAACCTGTGTGCCTTTCTCTTCAAGGATACCTTTCTCTCCTCTTCTTCCTTTTAACACATAGTAGAACATCTTCTTTTTTGAGGGAGAAAGGTTATCTAGCTTGTAATAAAAGATTACATAAGCATTAAATCCAAAAAGCTTATGCAAAAAACTTTTGTTTAATATAGAATATCCTTCACTTATAATTGATTCCCTTGCCACAAAAGCAATATCCTGTAAATCTGCAAAATCTATAACCTTAACATCCAGCTCAATATTGAGAAATCTTAATTTATTTCGGAGTGAAGCAGCCATCTTAAGTTTATTGTCCAGAGGTATCTTCTTTCTTAATATAACTGCAATATCAATATCATTTACTCTTTGCTTTCCTCTAACGATAGATCCATATACCAAAATATCAAATATCTCCCTATTCTTAAATTTTCTAAATATTGAGATTAATTTTGGTGATTGCAATAAGTTTTTTAGTATCATTTTCAAGAACCTCACAATATGATTTTCCAAGAGCAATTCTGTAACTATTTTGATAAATGGGGAAATCTTTGTCAAGAATTTCATAAATTAATCTATATTTTGTCCTCAGGATGTTAAATCTCTCTGTATGATTCTTTGGAATGGATCCTTCATTGACAAGAATATGATAATCTGCTATTACAACAAGAGCTTTGAAGTATAATGTTACTGATGAATTAAAAGACTTATTTATAGCTGCTTCTTTAGCTTCTTTAATAAATTCTGCAATATTCTTTAATAAAATCTCTTTTTGATTCATGTTCCTTATAGGAACCTACAACAGATATATAAACCTTTTGGTTAATTAGTGTAACCATTGAGAGAGATAATACCTAATTGGTTCTTGTTAAGAACCCTAAGACATCTCTCACAGCAGTCTTAACACATTGATGAAGAACACACCTATAATCAGAAAAGAATGCAATAAAGAAGAGGGTTGAATCAATGCAAACTTCCTACATAAAGCTAATGCCATCAAAGTTTACTAATAAGTAAATTCTGCCATTTATTATATCCGTTCTGAACTCAGAACGAAAAGTTTATATATTAGTTCTGATTTCAGAACGAATATGGAGGATATACTTACGCTACTGAATCCCTGGTGGAAATCCAGAAGTGTTAAAAAAGTTCTTGCAAAAGAATTCAGAAGAGATATGTTTAAGGAATTAATCAAGGCAAATGAGATTAAACAGATTACTGCTTTATATGGCTTAAGAAGAGTTGGTAAATCTACTTTGCTTTTTCAGCTGATTGATGAGTTAATCAATAAGAAAACAGATCCATCCATGATCCTTTATTTCTCGTTTGACCAAAAAGTATCGGATTTAAATGATATCTTCTCTGAATATTCCATGCTCAATCAGCTGGATCTTGAAAGTGGAAAATATTACTTCTTTCTGGATGAGATACAAAAACTGGAAGACTGGCAAAACAAGATAAAGATTTATTATGACCTATATCCAAATATAAAATTTTTTATTTCTGGATCATCTAATTTAGGATTGAGAAAAAATGCTTCAGAAAGCTTAGCAGGAAGGATTCAATTTTTGAGACTTGAACCTTTAAGTTTTGAAGAGTGGCTTAAGATAAATAAGATTAAAATTGAAAAAAACAAGCTAAATTTATATCAAAAAGAACTCAGACACAATTTTATCTGGTATCTTAAGACTCCTTTCCCTGAGATAGCATCTTTAAAGGAAGATATCCTAATCAGGAAATATATTGATGATTTTATAGTGGCAAGAATTCTCTTTTATGATATAAGCAAAGAATTTAAGGATGTTGATATAGATCTATTGGAAACACTGAAAAATCTGTTTTTTGAAGACCCAGGATTTATAGTTAATGTAGATGCCTTAGCAAGAGATTTACACAGAGGAAAAGAGAATATATTAAGGCATATAAATTATCTCAATCAGGGATTGATTACCAGGACCATTAAGAATTATCGCAAAGGTGAGCTAAGCTCATCAAGGAAGCTCAAGAAGATTTATCCTTATCATCCTTGTTTCTGCTATGGTATAGATGAGAGCAAATTAATTGAGAACCTGATTGTTTCTATTTTAGATGCTAAGTATTATTGGAGAGAAAAGGAAAAGGAAGTTGATATAATCCAGCAGAAGATTCCTATTGAAGTTAAATATAAGAACACAATTGCTAATGATGACCTTAAAAATGTAGTCTATTTTATGCAAAAATTTGAGCAGCCCAAAGGAATTATGATTACTAAAACATCAGAAGAAAAAAGGGATTCAATAAAGCTTATTCCTGCATGGAAAGTTGCTTTTAAAGGAATTTAAGAGATACTCTTCTTATAGATATACTTCTGCACAAACTGATAATAAAAGAAGAAATACGCAACAAACAGCAATTAGAATGCAAGATTTAAAAATAATACATTATCCAAATCTGAAAACAGTCCTAATGGTAGAAGATATTCTGCAGAAAGCTAATATTCTTATGACAAGAGAACAACTTAAGAAGAACTTACCTACC
>JAYEPB010000146.1:0-24490 GCA_034723595.1 Nanobdellota archaeon | reverse complement strand
AGTATCGCTTGTAATTGGGAACTTATCATATACAAAATCAACCTTTAAAATATCTTTTTTAATCCATTCTCCATCCCATGTCCTTGCATTCTTGATTGAATCATCTGCTTGATTATAATTTTTCAGATTTGCTATATACAGTAGTATACTTTTCTCTTTTGCTATCTCGCAAAAACGCAGATATCCCATATTATCTGTTTCATCTTGAAATGGTTTATTTCCTTCTTCACTTACCTCCTCACTCAATACACATACAATATATTTTTGCGTTTTTAGTTCTTCCATATAAAAATAACTCTTTTTAAAAACTATATAAATCTTCTGTATAAACATTATGTAATTGGATAAATGATCAATAGAATGGGAAATAATTATACTTAAAAGTTTCAGTTATCCTTATGATATCAAAATCTCTGATGATATTTGAGAATCTTTTTCTTATATCAGTAAGAATCTTGTAAAGCTCATCTTCATCCTCTGTCTCGAATTCAATCTCCAGATCCCATGAACCTATCAATTTCAGGAGTTGCGTTGCTTTTTTATGCAGGGATACATAGGATTTAAGCTGCTTTTCTGTCTGCATATCAAAATTCTTTATCCTGAAAATTATCTTGTAATGATTTATGCCAAGCTCATGAAGATTAAGGTAGCATCTATATTGATGAATAATTTTTTCTTTGGTAAGTCTTTTTAGCCTATAATTAATCACATCTCTTGTCAGTTTTGTCTTAGCAGCAAGATCAACTATGTTTATTCTTGCATTTGCTGCTAATTCTTTGAGGATTCTTTTATCTGTAGAGTCTAGTTCATAAAAACTTAAAGGTTTTCCATAGGTAAATTCAGATGCTTTAGTTTCTGTCAGATATTCTCTTGCGTAGATTGGAGAGTATTCTGTCAGCAGTACATCTTTTTCAAGAATAAATCCAGAGAATTGATTCATGAATCTGCTTAGAATCTTTCCAAATTCAAAATTTGATTTGGCGAGAACTGAAACTGCCAGGTCCCATCTGCCCCTTATTTGGGCTACCCAAACAGAGTTGCTGTCTTTGTTCCAATAATCAATCATCTTCTTTTCGTCCTCTAATCCTGTATTCTGGAATTTAAAATAAATTTTGTATTGAGAATATCCAAGTTTTGTGAAATCAATAACTGCATAATAAGCAAATATGACATTATTCCTCTCAAATCTTCTTAACCTGTATTCTATCGCAGGCTTGCTGAGCCTTACTCTTTTTGCAATCTGGCTGTTTGAAAATCGGGCATTCTCATCTAACAAAGTCAGGATTTTCTTGTCTTTAAGGTCTAGTGTCAGGGTCATATTTCAATAGAATGTGTAGGAGATATATAAATGTTACGCAAAAGTAAGAAAATAAATAAAAAAAGATTATATATGTGCTATGAGTTATCATTGATAAGAAGTAGATTCCAGGAGAAAATGAAAAAAAAATTATCACCAAATACATTAGTGGCTAGAGATGATAATATCCCTTATGAGTTAACTAAAAACATCGATAATTTAATAGAATCAGAAGAAGTTCTGTTTAAATATATAAGATTTGATAATTTAGAAGCATTAGCATTTAGGAATGATTGGAAAGGACACTATGATCAATTATTAATCTTTCCAGATCCATTAATACATTACAGAAGTGATTTTGTATCACTCAATCCTAATAAAAAGGAACAATTCTTTAACATAGATTTATTTACTTCTAAAGAAATCAGGGTATATAGGCATTATTGCACATTATCTGAAGTTCCTTCTTTTTTAGAAAGATTAAAGGGTATGAGGACAAAAAAAGAAGATGCATATCAATATTCATTTGACATTAGCAACCAATGTGAGAAAAGAATCTTTGAAGATTCTAAAGTAATCCCAATATATTCAGGAAATTTAGATTACATAAAAATAAAGGAATTGTTCTTTGCAGATAAGAAGTAGAATAAGATGATATATTGAGAGTTTTGAATAACCCATCAAATTGTTCAAAACTCTGATAGATTACTTTGATTAATTCATCAAAAAAGGGGTTAATCAAAGTCCTCTATTACATTATTTTCTGCGAAAGTTTTATATACATATTAACTAAAATATGCATCAGATGATAAAGATATTTGCTATCAAGAACAAAAAACTTAATGACAAGCTGACACTGGATAGCATCAAGAGCAAAGATCTCAAAAAAGCCCAATTCTTTATTGACTGCTTTAAACCGACAAAAAAAGAGATAGAAATATTAGCATCTAAATTCTCACTAGAGCAATTCGATATCAATCTTGCCCTTGACACAGAATCAAGACCGAGAATATTGGATCATGAGAATTATTCTACTATCATATTTGCTTCAGTCTTATCATCCAAATCAAAAAGCAATAAATCAAAAATAAATACATCATCTTTTGGCATGTTATTATGCAACAATAGCCTGATTTTCATAAGAGATACTCCCCTTGCTTCTATTGAAAAGTTCAAAAATCTCGCAGATGATAAAAAGATGAAAGAATTAGTTAAGGGAAACGGATATATGACTTATCTTATCATGGATTTTATTTTTGATAATTATTTCCAGGTAACAGATTTTATTGAAGATAAGATTAACCGTCTTGAATCCAAAGTCTTCAAGAACCCAGATGAATCAACTGTCAAGAATATATTCAGGATTAAGACAGAGTTGATATACATGCATAAAGCGCTGACAGCGAATAGAGAAGTTATAGCAAGTATTGAAAAGGGTTATCTCAGGAACATCAGAACTGCTGATATCAAGAGATTCAACTATGTGTATCACGATGCTACTCAACTTATAGATATTGAAGGCACATACAGAGACATTATTACAGGGATTCTTGATATCTATGTTTCATCTGTTTCAAACAAGCTTAATGATATCATTAAGAAGATGACTGCTATGGCATCTTTCATCCTTATCCCTACACTCATATCAGGCATATACGGAATGAATTTTAGGTTTCTTCCAGAATTTGCATGGAAGTATGGATATGTATTTGCACTAAGTCTGATGATAATCTCTGTAGTCATCATGTACTTTTATTTCAAGAAAAAGAAATGGCTATAGTAGAAAGTTTGCTTCGCAAACTTTTAAAAAACGCAATTTATATATAATAAACCAATAATATAATATTCTATGGCTGAGAAATTACAGTTTTATCTGCTTGACCTGACCTACAAGGTGAATGGGAACAGGGCAGAGATATGCATATTTGGCAAGACACTAGATAATAAGAAAATCATATTGATTGATCCTCATTTCAAGCCATATTTCTATGTGATTCCAAAAAAATCTCCTGATGATGTAATCAGTAAGCTGGAAAAGCTTGAAATAGAGAAAAGAGGAATTAAAATACATGTTATACAAACAAAGATTGTAAAAAAACACTACAAAGGCAGTGAAGTTGAAGCTATAAAAGTATATACAAACCTGCCCATGGCTGTCCCTGCGCTGGCAAAGGAAGCCAAACAATGGGATATTATCAGCTCATGCCATGAATATGATATACTTTTCACAAAAAGATACCTTATTGACAAAGAGCTTTATCCTATGAAGCTTTTTGAAGCAGAAGCTGAAGAAACACCCCATACATTCAAAGTAAGAACTTATACTATATCATCAATCTCAGAGATAGGCGGTGGTTATCTTGGCAAGCAAAGCATTCTTGCATTTGATATAGAGACATATCACACAGGCGGAAAGATAGACCCTATAAAAAATCCTGTAATCATGATATCTTTTTATAGCAAAAATTTCAAAAAAGTGCTGACATACAAGAAGTTCAAAACAAAGCTGGGCTATATCGAATTTGTGGATGATGAAGCTCATCTTCTGGAAAGGTCTAAGGAAATAATAAAAGAATGCAACCCAGATATCATCACAGGCTATAACAGCGACGGATTTGACTTTCCATACCTTAAAGAAAGGGCAAAAAAATACAAAATTAAACTGGATCTTGGGCTTGACTCTACTGAGATTAGAACTGGCAGGGGGAGGTATCCAAAAGCACAGATAAACGGCCTAATCCATATGGACATATTCAGGTTCATAAAGATAAGCATGGGTCAGTCTCTTAAGACAGATTCATACAAGCTTGACCTTGTGTCTAAAGAGATTCTTGGTGAAAGTAAGATGGATGCTGATATAAACAAACTTGCTGAAGCATGGGACAGCGGTAAAGGTCTTAACCTTTATGCTGAATACAACTTACGTGATTCAATGCTGACTTACAAGCTTTGCGAGAGATTTCTACCAAATATCCTTGAATTCACAAAGATGCTCGGAGTAACTGCATTTGATGTAATAAGAATGAGCTTTTCCCAGATTGTTGAATCATACCTGCTCAGGCAGGCACCAAAATTCAACATAATCGCTCCTAACAAACCTAATTATGATATGATTAAGCAGAGGAGAATGGAAACATATCCAGGAGCTTTTGTTTATGAACCAAGACCAGGATTATATAATGATATAATCATATTTGATTTTCGCAGCCTTTATCCTACAATCATATCTTCGCACAACATAGGTCCAAGTACACTAAACTGCTCATGCTGCAAGGATGATGCAGAAAACGTGCCCTCAGGAGATGGAGAAAAGGGCAAATACTGGTTCTGCAAAAAAAGAAAAAGTTTCATCGCTACGATAATTGACGATATAATCACAAGAAGAATGCGAATCAAAGGGATCATAAAGAAAGAGAAGAAACAAAAAGACTCTGGACAGAAAGCAAAAACTGCCCTTATGCTTCTTGATGCTCGCCAATACAGCCTTAAGATAATGGCAAACTCCTTCTATGGTTATCTGGGATTTTTTGGTGCAAGATGGTATTCTATAGAGTGCGCAAGAAGCGTGACTGCGTATGGAAGATATTATATCACAAAAGTCATAGACATGGCAAAAGAAACCGGCTTCAATGTCATTTATTCTGATACAGATTCAATATTTCTTACCCTTGACAGCAAGACAAGGAAAGATGCAGAAAAGTTCGCAGACAAGGTCAATTCAAAACTTCCAGGAATAATGGAACTTGAACTTGAAGGAATGTTCCAGGCAGGCATATTTGTTTCTGCCAAAATGGGCGCTCATGGTGCAAAGAAAAAATATGCTATGCTTTCTGAAGAAGGAGAGATAAAAATTAAAGGCTTTGAAACAATCCGCTCAAACTGGAGCCAGATAGCTAAGGAAGTCCAGGAAGAAGTGCTAAATATAATACTAAAAGAAAGAGATAAAGAAAAAGCTTTCAATTATGCAAAGAAAGTAATAATGGATCTTGCTGCCAGAAAAATTCCATTAGAGAAGGTTATCATTCACACCCAGCTGACCAAGCATATTGAAGAATATGAATCAATCGGACCCCATGTGGCAATTGCAATGAAAATGCGAGCTAAAGGCATGGAAATTGTTCCAGGCATGCGGATAGAGTATATAATATGCAAAGGCAAGGGCAAGATAAGGGACAAAGCAAAACTGCCTGCTGAATGCAAAGAAGGAGAATATGATGAAGACTATTATCTAAATCATCAAATCATACCTGCTATTGACAAGATTTTTGAGGTTCTTGGATATTCTAAAGAGCAGATCTCTGATGGAGGAAAACAAAAAGACTTGAAATCATTCTTTGGTTAAAAATTTGCTTTGCAAACTTTTGTTTAATATTTAGATTTTTTTATACCTTGATCCAGAATAGTCAAATTCTTCTTGCATTCCAATCATATACAAATAGGTATGTAAGTCTTTTTCAGGAGCCACAATAACCCCTGGGAGTTTTATGATATCTACCATTGATTCTACACCTATTCCATTTCCACTATACCAAAAGGATGATTCTAATTCTTCTTTTGCTTCTTTTTTCGGCTCCATTTGCGCATACCTTAGGTATTTTGCTATTATTTGCGCAGATTCTGTTGCTGAGCGCTGCGGGCTATGAAATATTTCAACCTCCAGATTCAAACCGTCTTCCTTGAATTCATATCCTTCTCCTCTGAGATTATAAAGATCCTTACGCACATGGTATGATAGCTCTGTCCCTATTTCCCTCATCTGCGTTTCTCCTTTTGGTGTCAATTGACCTAAAAAAGATTTTCCTGGCTTCACAAGATATATGCATTTCATCTTTTCCTCCATTTATTATTTGCTTTGAGATTTGTTATTTCTTTCTTTTTTATCTTATTTTCGCTTTATTTATATTTTATACCTTAATCATTGATATATAGATTGAACTTAATAGAATTATATATTCTATGTCTGCTATAAACCTCTTCGATTCTATAAGGCATTTGAAACCTAATAATAATATTCTTCATCTGAATTTTCATCTGAGTCTCCTAAAAATTCTTTTATGTTTTGTCTTCCCCTTTCTTCAACAAACATCTTCTCAAAACAAGGATGCACCCATGTTTTAATCTCAATTCTCTTATGATGTCCAGGTCTCCATAATTTACCGTTCTTATCTTTTTCATCATACCTAAAAACATCCTTTTCTGTTTTTTGAAGAATAATATCGCCATCTAATGAGTCACAATCCTCATATTGGAAAGATGGGAAAGGTGTATGCTCATAGCAATCATTAATTCTAGGACATGCACTTTCAACACGAGTTACAGTATATCTTCTTACTTTATTAGTTTCATAAGCTGCTAAGTGGTCTATACTCCAATTTTCACTAATTGAAACATAGGGAACTTTCCTTCCTTCTCTATCCGCGTATCCAAGTTCTTCACGATTATATCCCATACATAGATTACTTACATTTTCCCATTTGTCAAAGTCGGACTTATAATTTCTTCTTCTTGGGAATAATTCCTCGATAATTTTTCTGGCTTCATTATATTCCATTTTATTTCTCCTCCATTTGTTTTATACTGATATTTTTGGTTTAGACATCGATATTGGCGGCCTGCATAATAAAATTAGGTGTCCAAGAATAATCTACCCTACTAAATATCTATATTAACTCCCATTTTTTCATAAATCTTAGACACTATAGGAGAAATTGTTTACAATAGAAACGAAAAATTTATATAAATTAAAATTAAAAAGTAATTAAATTCTATGCCTGCTATAAACATTTTCGATTCTATAGACTATTTGGAACCTCGTTGTAAAAAATGCGGCTCTAAGATAGAGTATGGTATAACAACATATTATGATGATAAGATAGAGATGCATAGGTGCAGCATCTGTGATGAGATAGTCGAGTAGAGAATTTTTTAATCAAATCTGCTTACAGAAGAAATAATGGATTCATCCAGTGGGTATAATTTATCAATAACTAACAAAAAATAGGTATTTCCTTAGGTATATATGATATTACTTGATATTACTCTACAAAAAATTTATAAAGAATAAGGAATATTATGTGATTATGAATCAAAAAGAAAAAAAAGAATACTCAAAATGGACAGGTGTTTGGAAATGCCTTGCATTTCTTATGATTAAGAGAAAAGGGTGAAAATTATGAAAATAAAAGAACAATTCAAAAAAATCAAAGACAACTGGTTAATAGCTGTTTTAATTATTGTTTTATTCTTATTTATTTCAGGAGGGAATATACTCCAATCAATCAGCTACAAATCCTTAGGTGGAATAGATCAACAAGACATGATATATGCTGAAAAAGCTTATTCAGCAGGCATTAGAGAATACTATCCTGAATCTACTGGAGACTTTGCTCCAGAAATAGAAGAAAGGATTAAGATAAAGACTACCAATCTCGCAGTTGAAGTAGAACGAGAAACATTCCATGATGAAGCCTCAAAATTAAAGAGCATAATCAAGTCTTCTGACTCATATCTGCTCAATGAGAATGTAAATAAATACGGAACAAAAAGAAAAGCATATTATTCAGGCAGTTACACAATAAAGATTGATACTGAAAAATACGATTCAATCATCTCACAGCTCAAAAACATAGGAGAACTAAAATCTTTCAGTGAAAACGAAAGGGATGTTACTGGAACATATACAAATCTGGAGATTGATCTAGAAATTGAAAAAGAAAGACTTGAGCGATATGAAGAGATGTATGAACAGGCATCAAAAGTAGATGACAAAATCAACCTAAACGACAGGATATTCAACCAGCAAAGAAGAATCAAGTATCTTGAAGACAGTATAGAAAACATTGACAAAAGAGTTGATTATTCAACAGTTTACTTCAGCATGACTGAAAAAAGGTCTGAATATGCCAATGTTATCCTTGTAAAGTTTTCAGAACTCGTGAGAAGCATTGTAAACAGCTTCAACAATCTGATTAAGCTGATATTTGTCTTAGCGCCATGGGCTGTTGCGCTTGCTCTGATTGCCATTATATTCAGGGTGTCAAGGAAGCATAAAAAACGCAAATAGATTCTTTCTTTATTTTTTCTTTATTTTCATAAAGGATTATATATTTCTGACGATAATTTTATATACTTCAAAAATAACAAAGATAAACAATGAAATACCGCAAGCTTTTCCAGGCAAAAGATGAAGAAGGATATCTGCATTACATTGATAATTTAGACAAGGAAGAGATAAAAGAAAAGAAAAAATCCTTTTCCTGCCCCCACTGCAAGCAGAAAGTGATGCCAAAGATGGGTGAGAAAAATGTATGGCATTTTGCGCATATTGACAAGCCCTGCGATAAGCTCAAGATATCATCTGGCAATCTGCCAGAAGATGAAAACAAAAAGACAAGGGATATACTTTCTTTCACAAAAAAATTCAAGGCAGGAAATGATTTTAAGATTAATCCTGACAGCTGCCAGTGCGAATTCTGCAAAAAGATACAATCAAAAGAATATAGTATAAAATGGAGCGAAAACATATATATATGCAAGGAATGCTACAAGCAGCTGGACAGCAAAAGAATTGAACAACTCAATTGGAAGTCAATATAAAAAAGATTTCCATGGCAAATCTTCTTTAAATATATCAAGGGAAATATTTATAAACTTTTTCATTATTTATCATTATATGATTATAGACATCATTATTTTTGCAGTCTGCCTTGTAGCAATAATCATTGCCAGCATCCATGACATAAAGACAAGAGAGGTTCCAGACTGGCTTAATTACGGCCTTATACTTAGCGGGTTTAGCATCAGACTTCTCTATTCACTTATAACCTCAGACTGGTGGTTCCTGTTATATGGAATTGCAGGCTTTGCAGTGCTTTTTGGAATAGGATTAATCATGTTCTATGCAGGCCAATGGGGTGGAGGAGATTCTAAGATGATCATGGGATTAGGAGTCCTGCTGGGCATTGACTTTATGCATTACCAAACTCTTTTTGCTGAATCTATGCTTATTGGCTTTTTCATCAACATGCTATTTATCGGAGCAGGATATGGTCTTTTATGGAGCATAATCATGGCAGCTGCGCGCTGGAAGGGCTTTGCAAAAGAATTCTCCAGAATACGCAAAACAAAAAGATTCATGTTTACGCAGCGAGTTCTTTGGATAATTATATTAGCTGTCCTTGTATCGCTATTTTTCCTGCCAGACCCCACTTTCAGGATGATACTAATCACTTTTGCATTCATGCTTCTGCTCCTGCTTTATTTATGGCCTTTTATCAAATCTGTTGAAAATATCTGCATGTACAAGATGGTCACTCCAGATAAGCTTACAGAAGGAGACTGGATAGCAGAAGATATCAATATTGCAGGTGAACTTATCTGCAGCCCTAAAGATCTGGGTATTGAAAAAAAGCAGATAACAAAGCTAATAAAACTGGCTCAGAAAGGCAAAATACAAGAAATTAAGATAAAAGAAGGAATTCCATTTGTGCCAAGTTTCCTCATAAGCTTTGTGATAACCTTAGTATGGGGAAACCTTTTAATGTTTCTGATATAATAAAGAACTTTGAAAAACCCTCTGGGTTTCTTAAAGTTCTCTTAGATTAAGGCATCCTTTCCAGCTGCTTTAGAAGATAGTTCTCATCATCTTTTTTTGTATCTCCTTCAGGTCTTGCATCTCCTTCAGGTTTTGCATCTCCTTCAAAATGTGGCTGAATCTCTTTTTTTGTAACCACCACAGGCTGATCTGATTCTTCCTTGACTATGATTCCCTTTGTCTCTTCTTTCAGCTTAAGCTCTATAGTTGACATCTCCTCCAGATCAAGAGTCTTAGGGTCCCATTCAAGAGACACTCCATCATTCTCTGCTCTGGGAATGATATGGACCACTGCGTGAGGCACATTCTGCCCAGCAGGTACACCATTCTGCATAAATATATTTGTACCTTGTGCATTGATGCTTGTAAATATGCTTGCTGATATTTTTGAAGCTATATTGAACATATGAATTACCAGCCCATTAGGAATATTTTCAAATATCGGAAAATGCTCTTTTGGTATCAGCACAATATGCCCTGGAGCAGCAGGTTTAGGATGAAGTATTGCAAGCAGAGAATCATCTTCATAGACCTTTTTTGATTCAACTTCATTATCCACAATTTTACATATATTACAATCAACCATTTTTACCATTTGATGAGAGCAGATCTGAAATCATATCCAATGTGGGTGCAGGCTTTTTTTTGCCTTGCTTTTTCTTATCTTTCTCTTCATTTTCCTTTTCTTCTTCCCTTTTTTTAAGAATTTCTGCAATCCTATCCTCATTAGGTTTTTCCTCTACTTTCTTTTCCTCAGTTGCCTTTTCTTTAGGAATCGGAGCCTCTTTAGCATCTTCTGCTTTTTTCTCAACTGGAGCTTCTTCCTTAACAGGTTTTTCTTCAACAGGTGTTTCAGCAGAAGGTTCAGAGGGAGTTGCTTTAAAATGTACAATATCTCCCTGAACAGGCTCTTTCACACCTGTTGCCTGAGATATTGAAGCTGCAACAAGAGTTCTTATCTCCTGCATCTGCTTTTCATCAATATCTTTTCTTGGAAGCTGCAGCTTGATATTATCACCATCCATACGTGGAATTATATGCATCATAAAATGCTGCGCTCTCTGACCTGCTGCTGCGCCATTTGCGACAAATAGGTTAGTTCCCTCTACACCTAAAGCCCTTAAAAGAGCATGAGATAATTCTCTGGCTACAATGAACATATGTCCAATCTCTTTTTCAGGGATTATTGGCATGATAGGATAATGCTCTTTGGACATAAGAAGTATATGTCCAGGATTTGCAGGATTGATATCAAGAATAGCAAAACAGATATCATCCTCATAAATTTTCTTTACCTGCACCTTGCCGGCAATCATCTGACAGAATATGCACTGCTGCTTCTGGAATTCCTGAAGCTCTTCAGGAGACATGTTCTTAAGCTTTTCCTGCATGGCAGCCTGCTGTTCAGGTGTCATTTCCATAATGAAAGAAATAATAGATTATTACTATTTAAACCTTTGTACAAAATTTTAAATATGGTCTCATACACCCCTTCAATTATGATATGTCTAGGCATTGAATCTACAGCCCACACATTCGGAATAGGAATAATTACAGATAAAGGAAATGTCCTTGCAAATGAAAAAGATAGTTATACTACTGAAGAAGGAGGCATAGTCCCAGTCAAGGCTGTCGAGCATCATATGAATTGCTATGAAAAAGTCATTAAAAAATCTCTTGAGAAAGCAGGATTGACAATAAAGGATATTGATATTATCGCATTCAGCCAAAGCCCAGGACTTGGACACACATTAAGGATGGGAGCCATGGCTGCAAGATCACTTGCTGCGCATTATTCAAAACCACTGATAGGAGTCAACCACTGCATAGCCCATCTTGAAATTGGCAATATGACCACAGAATGTAAAGACCCTGTCCTATTATATGCATCAGGAGCAAATACTCAGATAATCGCCTATGAAGCAGGAAGATACAGGATATTCGGAGAGACTCTTGACATAGGAATAGGCAATTTTCTGGATTCATTCGCAAGAGAACTGGGGCTTGGGTTTCCAGGAGGACCAGAGATATACGAACTTGCAAAAGAAGGCAAAAATTATATCAAGCTTCCTTACGTTGTCAAGGGAATGGATGTCAGCTTTGGCGGAATCCTCACAAATCTCAAGCAAAAGCTGAAATCAGGACAATATTCAAAAGAAGACCTTTGCTTCTCAGTGCAGGAAACTGTGTTTGCCATGCTTCTTGAAGTTGCGGAACGAGCCATGGCTCATTGCGACAAGAAAGAGCTCCTGCTTGGAGGAGGAGTTGCATGCAACAAGAGACTCCAGCAGATGGCTAAGGAGATGTGCAGTCAAAGAGAAGCAGAATGCTTTATCCCTAAAAATGAATTTCTCGTCGATAACGGCGCTATGATAGCATGGCTTGGAATAATCGAACATAAGGCAGGAAACACAACAAAAATAGAAAAAAGCATAATCAAGCCTTATGAAAGGACAGATGAAGTTGAAGTCAACTGGAGATAATTCATCTCAAATATCCTCCAACTCTCATTTCCAGTATATCCTTATTTCTTCATCTCTTCTTTAACTTCAAGTATCTTTTTTAATATCTCATCTTTGCCAGTCCAGTCAAGAACCTCGCTTAAGACCTCAGATATATTTTCCACAGGAATTATTCTAATCTTCTTAATCTGATCAGAGCTTATGACTATATCTTTCAGATTTGACTTAGGAACAATGACACTCCTAATGCCAGCCTCTATTGCAGCTTCAACCTTAGAAGAGACACCTCCAACTGGAAGAACTTCCCCTCTGACAGAAAGAGAACCAGTCATAGCATAATCCTGTTTCACTGGAACATGCTTAAAAGCAGAGATTATCGATACAGCTATTGCTATACTTGCAGAATCTCCTTCAACTCCCTCATATGTCTGAAGAAACTGGACATAAATATCATATTTTCCAGTGATATCTTCCCCAAAATATCTCTTGATTATTGCAGACACATTCGTAACTGCTTCCTTAGCTATTTCACCAAGTTTTCCTGTAGCTATTATATCCTGCTCCTTGCCACCTCTCGTAACTTCAGATTCAATAGGAAGGATTATGCCAGAAAGTGCGCTTTCAGCACCCATTACAGCCAACCCATTGACTCTCCCTATCTTTTTACCTTTAGTGACTATAACTTCATAATCCTTCTTGAACTCAATAAACTTGTCTGCTATCTGCTGCTCAAGTGTTCTTGCCAGCTTCTTCGCTTCAATGATATGTTTTACCTCAACAAGTTTTGATTTCTGTTCCACAGCTACATCGCCTGCTGCGCGCACAAGTCCCCCAAGTTCCCTTAACCTCAATGTAAGATGACCTTTCCTGCTGGCCCGTTTTCTCGCTTCTTCTATCATCTGCTTTACTGCATCCTCTGTGAAATGTGGTATTTTCTTATCTTTAACAACTTCCTGCGCAATGAACTTAGCTATCTTCCTCTGATTCTCAGGAGTATCTTCTATTGTATTCTTCATATAGATTTCATAGCCATATCCCCTTATTCTTGAACGCAAAGCAGGATGCATATCTCTTATAGTCTCAACATTTCCTGCAGCAATAAGAACAAACTTACAAGGCACAGCTTCTGTCCTCACCATAGCTCCAGCACTTCGCTCTGACTTACCGGTTATCGATAATTTTCCTTCCTGTAAAGCTGTAAGCAACTCCTGCTGCGTGGCTGGATGAAGTGTCGCAACCTCATCAATGAAAAGCACCCCTAGATTAGCCTTATGAATCATTCCTGCAACAACCCTCTCATGAGCAGGTGTGCCAAGGCCTCCAGACTGGAAAGGATCATGCAATACATCGCCTAGAAGAGCTCCTGCATGCGCGCCAGTAGCATCAAAAAAAGGTGCCTGTCTTTTATTAAAATTATCAACAACCACCTTAGGCACATTAGCCCTGCCCTTCATCTTCTGACCCATGCTTACGAATATGACAAACGCAGCAAGAAAAACCATTCCGCCAAGGAAAAATGCAGCAAACATGATATCTGAATTATAATGTTTTCTTGCCCACCATGGTGCAAACATAGCAATAATCACAAGAACGAACATTATCAAATTCTGATTCTTGAGAATACCCATTCCCTGAAGCCTTGCTTTTGTTACCAGTTCCCTGCCCTTGCCTGCAGGGACAGTTCGTATAAGAGGAGTATTCTCATCATTTGGATTAGAAAAAGAGACTATATCAAGAAGTTTCTCTTTTGGCAAAAGTTCTGCCAGTGCCAAGCCAAGCATGGATTTACCAGTACCTGGCTCACCTATAAGAAATACATGCCTTCTCTGCGACGCTGCTTTTCTTATAATCTCTACAGCATCATCCTGACCAATGACCTGACCAATTACGCTTTTAGCCACCTTGACATCTTTTGTTGAGCCAATGGACAGACCTTTATCCTTTAATGCACTTTTTTTCTTTGCCATACCAAATTATTTACAAATCTTATCTTTATATATCTTTGGGTTTGCAAAAAATGAAAGAGAAAGAAATCTTATCTATTCCGGTATGGTTACTTTTATTAACAGCATGATTCCTTGATTAGCATCTCCTCGCCAACCATATATTATATATATCCCAAATATCCTAAGTTTATAAGCTTTTCTTTTCCATTTTTATTTAGTTAAATCACAGCTGTATCTTCTGCAAATACTGGATAATAATCTATAGGGCTGTATGTTTCATTATAAAGACTTGAGCCAATCATAAGAAAAAAGTGGGCCCGCGGAGACTTTCAAACAGCTAACACTTGGAAATACCTAATGCTAAACTGTATTTGAACTCCGGACCACCGGCTCTCTTAGAGAGCCAAGTCCCGCATTGACGGGAACGCTGTCATATAAGACCGGCGCTCCACCAGGCTAAGCTACGGGCCCCTAATATAATAAGCTTGAATCAACTGCTACTTAAAAATTTATCGATAAGGTTTCCTAAAATCTGCTCCTGCAAAGACAGCATCCTTGCCAAGATCTTCCTCTATTCTCAAAAGCTGGTTATATTTCGCAACACGCTCGCTTCTGCAGGGAGCCCCAGACTTTATCTGGCCTGATGATATGCCTACTGCAAGGTCTGCAATAAAGCTATCTTCAGTCTCACCGCTCCTATGGCTGACCATAATCCCCCAATCTACTGACCTTGCCTGCTTTGCCGCATCTATCGCCTCTGATACAGTGCCTATCTGATTTACCTTAAGCAACAGGGCATTGCAAGCCTTCTTCTCTATAGCTTTCTTTATCATTTCAACATTTGTGACAAGCAAATCATCTCCAACAATCTGGCAGCTATCACCAACCATCTTATTCAGCTTTGCGCAGCCTGCAAAATCTTCCTGCTCAAAAGGATCCTCAAGACTGACCAGACCATGCTTCTGGACAATCTCAACATACTTTGCGACAAGCTCTTCTCCAGAAAGCTCCATCCCCTCAATCTTATACTTGCCGTCAGCAAAAAACTCAGAAGCAGCAGCATCAAGACCTATGAATATCTTGCCCTCATATCCTGCTTTTTTAATCGCTTTCTCAATCAGCTCTATCGGCTCTTCCATGTTTTCAAGCGGAGGGGCAAATCCACCCTCATCTCCCACATTTACTGCATCTATCCCATATTTATTCTTTATGATTGCCTTAAGAGCATGATATGTCTCAGCCCCCATCCTCAATGCTTCACTAAATGACTTTGCTCCAAGAGGAAGAATCATATATTCCTGAATATCAAGCTTGTTGCCTGCATGTTTCCCGCCGTTTATAACATTAAAGCTAGGCACTGGCAACAGCAGTTTGGTGTTTCCTGCAAGTTCTGCGATATGCCTATACAAAGGAACACCTTTGCATAATGCAGCTGCTTTGCATACAGCCATACTGACAGCAAGAATAGCATTTGCTCCAAGCACTGACTTGTTCTTTGAGCTGTCCAGATTTAGCATAACATCATCAATCTTCCTTTGTTCAGCACAATCCATACCAATAATTGCCGGAGCTATCTTATTATTTACATTTATAACAGCTTTAAGCACACCCTTGCCCATATAGCGATCTTTATCTCCATCCCTAAGTTCAACAGCCTCATGCACACCTGTTGAAGCACCACTTGGCACAGCTGCCCTTGATATGCCATATTCTGTAACAACATCTACCTCAACAGTAGGATTGCCTCTAGAATCCAGAATTTCCCTTGCCTTGACTGATTTGATTTTATATGTCATGAATATCACCCTTTTTATTATATGGCAGAATAGAATGTTTTTGTTTAAATAAGTTTGGATTTAAAAGAAATTTACATAGCAAATCTCTTGGATGGTATCGGACAGTTGGAAATAAGATGCTAAGAGATATGACTTTTATCACAGCATAAACTTTATAAATTACATTTATTTCTCAATCTTATGAACAAACCAGATTATAATTCAACAACCTATTGATGCTATCATAAAAGCAATTAGATAATTCTGCCCTTTCTTCTTATAATTTCACTTAATCAAATCAACCTAAACAGAATAATCAATCAAATTAGGTATAAGCTTCTGTTCAGCCACTCTTAAATGCTGCTGATATGTAGCAAGGGAAATCCCCATCATCCTGGCAAGTTTTCGCAAACTCGTCTTCCTGGGTATCTTATAATATCCTTCCATAATTGCCAGATCCATTACTGCCTTCTGCTTTGAGGTCAAATCTGGCATAAGCTTAGGAAAGAATACATTATCAATATTTATGCTTTGTAACTTTAGCAACTTAAAATCCTCTATCTTCTCCTTTACATTATGGATAAATGCTGATATCTCTTCTTTTTCCCATGAACCAATCTCCCAGGTCTCATAGCCATCTGATGCAATCAGGACAGGTTTTAGGAAGATTATCCTGGGAGTATAGAATGCAACTGCTTTTGTGTCTGCTTTTTCAAGAAGAAAGAACATAGATTTTTTTCTTTCTAATCTTATTACATTCTCATCCTTTTCCAAATCAATGATAAACGCATCAATATCCTTAGGCTTCCCAGAAACATAATGCATAGAAGATGACACTTGCCTGCCATTTTCATTAAATACAGAAAATGCCACAGACTGAAGTGAAACTCTAAATTGCTCACATCTGTCTCCAAGGATACATTTATGTTTTAATCTTATTTTAGCAATCCACATATACATACATGTATAGGTTTCATTTTATATAATTTTCGGAATCAATTACTATAATTTTCTGGTTTTAAAAAATTATTCAAATTTCATTAATTAGATATGCTTCTCAATTGAACATAACTAAAGTTTTCAAGAACAATGAAATAAGTTAAATAAAGGACATTTCATCTTTGAATTTACACATTTCATCTATGAAATTCCCCTTCAAAAATGAAACGCCATTTCAAAAATAAAAAGATTTATATATCCCTCCTGTATTAAGCTCTAATAATGGAGAATTCAAAGATATTACAAGAACTCTTTGACAGCAAGATCCTTGCTATCCTTAAGCTGTTTTTCAAGCATCCTGATAAGCAGTTCTATCTTCTTGAAGTCTCAAAAGGCTCAAAAGTATCATCAGCAACAACATTCAGGATAGTGAATAAACTCACAAGCCTGGGCCTTTTGAAGCAGATTACAATAACAAGAATTAAACTTTACCAGCTCAACAACAATGAGAATATAGAATTCCTGAAAGGATTTATAAAAGATGAAAGACAAGTGCTGAAGATATTCTTGAATCAAATAAAAAACATCAGTAACATAGAATCAATCATCCTTCATGGCAAGGAGATGCCAAACAGGGCAAACCTGCTGATTATAGGAAAAGATATTGATCCTGAGCAGATAAAGACAATATGCGGAGAGATAAAAGAGAAATACGATTTTACCATATCCTCATTGACACTTGCAAAAGAACAGTATGAGCAGATGAGCCAGATGGGCCTTTATTCTGGGCAGAAAAAGGTTATATTCCAACAAGAATAAAAAATTTGCTCTACAAGTTTGTTACTACTGAATCTAAAGTTCTATACCACAAATATTTAAAAGAATATAAAAAAGATTTCCTTAAGAAATCTTCTTTAGAAAAATACCCTTAAAAGGGTAAAATCCCTGCCTCCAAGTTATGGTTTCTGGGGGAAATACAAAATGAAGGCAAAGAGAAAGTCACCTCTGTTTCCTGAGGAATATCACCTGATAATCTCGATGCCAAGCTCATTCTCTATCACTTGGTTTTCAGGGCTTTTTTCCTGAGCTGCATGCGCAACATTTCCAAGCACCCATGGAGACTGTACACCGGTTATGATAGTCATGACTGTCAACCTTCCATTCAAATCATCACCGACCCTAGCCCCCCAGATAACATTTGCATCCTGGTCAAGGCTTTCAGTAACAAGCTCACCTATCCGATTTATTTCTTCAAGAGTCATGTCATTTCCGCCTGCAATATGGATAAGAGCCCCTGTTGCACCCTCATAGCTTATATCAAGGAGAGGATTAGACAATGCACCTTTTACTGCCTCATCTACCCTATTATTAGTATCTGACGCCCCTACTCCAATCACTGCTACGCCACCATTTGTCATTATAGCTTTAACATCAGCATAATCCAAATTTACAAGTGATGGAACTGCAATAGTCTCAACGATTCCTTTGATCATGGTAGATATAAGCTCATTAGCTACTGCAAAAGCCTGCTTGATTGGCAGGTTTCCTGCTATCTGGACTAGCCTGTTATTATCAATAACAATCACAGTATCGCTATTCTTCCTCAGTTGCTGAAGCCCGAATTCTGCCTTATCTACTCTTGCTCTCTCTATCCTAAATGGCATGGTTACTGTTCCTATTACTATAGCACCAGTTTCCTTAGCTACTTTTGCAATAGTAGGTGCTGAGCCAGTTCCTGTTCCACCACCCATTCCTGCACATACAAAGACCATATCTGAACTTTTCAATGAATCTTTAATATCCTGAAGATTCTCCTGTGCAGCTTCTGCGCCTTTCTCAGGGTAACCACCACATCCAAGACCTCTAGTAACTTCTGCCCCTATAAGGAATTTCTTATCAGCTGCAGTAATATCAAGATGTTGTTGATCAGTATTACAAGCAATAATTTCTGCCCCATCAATGCCTTTTTTATGCAACCAGGAAACCATATTATTTCCTGCTCCACCAGAGCCAATTACCTTTATATTTGCTTCTCCTACTTTTGCCTGCATTGTATCCTTCATCTGTTCTGCTATTTTATTTGCGTTCTCTACAAAAAAATCCATTTTTCTTCCACCCCACGTATCACACAACTTGTTTTTATTCTTAATCTGCCTCTGACACCCTGCACAAAGAGTCTATAATAACTGACATTATAAACAATTGGATGCTGATTTAGCCTAAAATTGAAAATGAAGGCCAATTTGAGGACTTTCCATCAAATTGATTAATTATTAATAGTTTCCACCAAAACCAAACATTTCAATTATAAATTCTTCAGATAACCAACTATATAAATATTTTTGTGATGTGTTATATATATTAGAGTCTATGCTTTAAACATATCGACATAAAACTAAAAATTGAAAGAAAAAAAATAGATTATTATGACAAAAAATTATAAAAAATAAACAAAAAAAGAATAAAATAAAAACTTATTTTTCAACAAACTCATAACCAGCAGGAATCATAACATCTGAATCAGTAACTCTTGAAAGCAGAAGAGTCTGATACTGTTGAAAGAACTGCTTGCCTTTTACGTCATCAAACCATTGCACTTTCCAGGGAACTGCTTTATAGGTCAAAATCCACATGCTTTTAGTTAATCCATCTGTATCATCGATAAACTCAATTTCTATACATTTAATGTTCTCACAAGTTGCATCCTGAATTATTAGAGCATTTGAAAGACTCATAAGCTGTTCAGTAGGAGTTACCACATCATATTTAGCATAATCAACTTCCCAATACTCATCTGGCACATCATCGCCACAGTATTGCCTGTCAGTACACCAGGCATAAACTTTCTTTTCTGCCTTATCAACTAACACTTCATTGTACATTGAACCATCATGTCTGCTTCCCTCATAATCATTAAGAATTATATGAATCTTATCATCCTTAACAAAATATTCACCATCACTGTAAAAATATTGGTAATTTGTTCTTGTTGCTGCTTTTTCCTTAAGTTCAGCAATAGGGGCAGGAATATCTTTGTTCACAGGTTCCAATTCTTCAACAGGCACTTCTTCAGGAACTACTTCAGGAACCTCTTCATCAGGAGATTCTTCAGCCTCTACAGGAGCAGGACTTGGTTCTATAATCTCTTCCACTTCAATCGGAGGCAATTCTTTCTGCTCTTTTTGTACTACTGAGTCTTTTGCTATGTCCTTTTCAACGCATCCTGCGACTACAAGAATCACACAACATAACAATATAATCATAATTTTTTTGTGCATGTTATCACCTTTTTATGTTTATTAGTATACTCAATTAGCAAATTGATATAAATCATATTTAATACTTATGATTTTTGAATACATTTATAAATAATAACCTCATCTCTTAGAATAAGATGGCATCTGATAAAGAAATCAAAAAACAGCTTAAAATTGAAGCCAGCCATAATCCTGATAATTATTATGCCACAAAGGTACTGAAAGATAAAGGATTTATAAGAAAACAATGCCAATGCGGGATTAATTTCTGGACAGTCAACAAAGATCAGGAACACTGCGGTGATTCTGTATGTGCAGGAGGATTCAGGTTCTTTACAGATAATCCTGCTAAAAACACGATGAATTACATTGAAGTATGGAAAAAGTTCTCAGAGATGTTCAGAAATCTTGGGTACACCCCAATAAAAAGATACCCTGTTGTCGCAAGATGGAATGCAACAATGGATTTTACCATAGCCTCAATCGCAGCATTCCAGCCTTATGTTATATCAGGAGAAGTTGAACCTCCTGCAGAGAAGCTTGTAATACCCCAATTCTGCTTAAGATTTCCTGATATTGACAATGTAGGCATAACTGGAAGTCACATGACTGGATTTATCATGATTGGACAGCATATGTTTATGCCAGCTGACAAATGGAATCAGGATCAGGCATTTTCTGACATACTTAAATGGCTTACTAAAGGTCTTGGTCTGCCTCTCTGTGAAATAACATTCCATGAAGATGCATGGGCTGGAGGAGGAAACTCAGGACCATGCATGGAATTCTTCTCAAGAGGAGTTGAAATAGGCAACCAGGTCTATATGATGTATGAACAAAAAAATGGAGAAAAGAAAGAACTCAAGCTAAAAGTACTGGATATGGGCATGGGCCATGAAAGAAATGCATGGTTCTCACAGGGAACAAATACAATATATGAAGCTACATTTCCTGAAGTCATAAAGAGATTGCTAAGCAAAACAGGAATCAGCTATGATAATGAGTTTATGAACAAATATGCCCCTTATGCAGGAAGATTGAATCTTGATGAAGTAGATGATATTGATAAGGCATGGCAAATTGTAGCAGACAAAGTAGGTTTTGACGTAAAAACATTAAAAGAAAAGATTGAGCCTATGACAGGCATATTCTCGATAGCAGAGCATGCAAGATCATTATTATTTGCACTTAATGATGGCGCGCTTCCGAGCAATGTAGGAGGAGGCTATAATCTTAGGGTGCTGGTCAGAAGAGCACTGAGTTTTATTGACAAATTCGGTTGGGACATACAGCTCGCAGAGGTCTGCAGATGGCATGCAGAATCACTCAAGCCGCTATTTCCTGAACTCATGGAAAATCTCAAAGAGATTGAAAAGATTCTTGAGGTTGAAAGAAGCAAATATGAAGCAACTAAACAGAAGATAGAAGCAATTGTCTCCAGGCTTCTTGAAAAAGATGTAATGATTGATGAAGATAAGCTTATTGAGCTGTATGACAGTGAGGGAATAAACCCATGCCTGATTGCAGAAGAAGCAAAAAAGCTTGGAAAAAAGATTGAAATCCCAGACAATTTCTTCGGCAAGGTTGCAGAAAAGCATGAGAAAAAAGAGCAGGAACACGCCACAATCAAAGAGGAGAACCTTGATCTTAAGGATATTGAAGAAACAGAAGCCATGTATTATAAGGATTATGATACTACAGAATTCACTGCAAAAGTGCTGAAGATAATAGAAAAAAACATAATACTTGACAAGACATTGTTCTATCCGACAAGCGGAGGTCAGATGCATGATAAAGGTACAATCAATGGTCTAGAGGTTGTGGATGTATTCAAACAGGGAGCAGTCATTGTGCATGTGCTTAAGGAAGATGCCTTGTTCAAAGAAGGAGAAGAAATAGAAGGCATCCTTGACTTTGACAGGAGGAAGCAGCTTGCGCAGCATCACAGCGCAGCGCACATAGTAAATGCAGCTGCAAAAAGAGTGTTTGGCAACCATATAAACCAGGCTGGAGCAAAGAAAACAGAAGAAAAAGCACACCTTGACATCACACATTACCAGCCAGTAACTCCTAAAGAGCAGCAGGCTATTGAGAATGAAGCAAATAGGATTGTTGAAGAAAAACTGCCTATATATAAGACATTCATGCCAAGAAGAAAAGCTGAGGACAAATACGGCATGAGATTATATCAAGGCGGAGCAGTACCTGGAAAAGAGATAAGGGTTGTTGAGATTCCTGAAGTTGATGTTGAAGCATGCGGTGGCACACATCTCAATAATACGTCAGAAGTAGGAACCATCAGAATAATAAAGACAACAAAAGTACAGGATGGCATTGTGAGAATTGTATTTACAGCAGGGAAAGCTTCTGAAAAGTTATCTTGCCAGGAAGAAACAGTGCTGAGCAAAGCTGCAAAGCTGCTAAATTGCGATGCAGATCAGGTGCCAGCAAGAGTTGGGGAGCTGTTCTCACTCTGGAAAAAGATAGTGAAAAAGAAGAAAGAGATAGGATTTATGCTTGAATCTGAAGAGAGATTTAAGGGCGATGCGCTTGTAAAATCATGTGATATGCTGAGGACACAGCCAGAGCACCTTATAAATACAATAAAGAGATTCCTCAAGGAGATTGAGGAAACGGAGGTAAAAAAATGGAAGTAAAAAACGGAAGCAAAGTCAAAGTCCATTATACAGGAAGTTTTGAGGATGGAAATGTATTTGACACATCTGAAGGAAAAGAACCGCTTGAATTTGAAGTTGGATCAGGAAAGTTAATCAAAGGATTTGACACTGCACTTATCGGAATGAAAAAAGGAGAAGAGAAAGAAATTACTCTTAAACCTGAAGAAGCATACGGCGAGAAACATGATAATCTTGTGCAGGAAGTGCCAAAAGATGCATTGAAAGGAGAATTTGATCCAAAAGAAGGAATGCAGCTTATGCTCAAGGCTCCTGACGGTCACCAGATGGTTGCTACTATTGTTAAAGTAGGAGATGAAAAACTAACAATTGATATGAACCATCCTCTTGCTGGCAAAACACTTAAATTCAAATTAAATGTTGTAGGTGTTGAAGAAAAATCTGAAAACGAATCTGCGCCTGAAGAAGAACCCACTTCAGAAGAGCTAAGTAAAGAACCTTCTGAAGAAAAAGAAGAATAATTTCTAAATTTGTTTTTTTATTTTTTGACATTTCTTTATTTATTCCTTAAGACTTATCTTCTCTATAATCACATCTTCCACAGGCTTATCCAACCCGCTAGTCCTGACATTTCCAATCTTTTTCAGAACATCCTTGCCATTTATCACCTGCCCAAAGACAGCATGCTTATTATCAAGCCAGGGAGTAGGAATCAAAGTGATAAAGAACTGGCTGCCGCCAGTATTCGGACCAGAATTAGCCATTGATAATATACCTGCTTTGCTATGTGTCAATCCAGGAATGAACTCATCTTTTATCTTATATCCTGGACCGCCAGTTCCATCGCCAGAAGGATCTCCGCCCTGAATCATGAAGTCCTTGATTACCCTATGAAAAATTAGACCATCATAAAACCCTTCCTCGACCAGCTTGATAAAATTGCCAGTTGTTTCAGGAGCTCTTCCCTCAAACAATTCTACTTCCATAACACCATAATTTGTTTCAAATACTGCTACATGATTTACCATTTTCTCATCACCCTCATTGATTTCATTAATATTGCTATTCTCACTGCTTAAATTATCCCCATTATTGCTCCTATTAACAAAATCTATATCTAAATCAGTCTTCATGCAAGAACTGCATACTGCCAATAGAAGAATCAATATAACTGCATATATAATTTTCTCCATTTTAATAAAAAACATAACACTAGTATAAAACCTTTTTGGAAAGAGAACTTTAAAAAACTACCTGACAAAAGATAATTATACCCTGTCAAAAATTTCCAGAGTAAACTTTTTACCCAAAACTATAAAAACAGATATAGAAATAGCCTTAACCATGACATCATTAATAGCATGCCTTACTTCTGATTCTGGCACATGGGAGCATGTAAAAAGAGTGATTGAACAGGAAGAATGGAAAAAAATATTCCTTATCACAAATAGCAATGCAGCAGATAACTTCAGCAGCTCAAAAGATATAGAATTCATAAAAATTGACTCCAAAAAGTTGCTTCCAGACCTATCAAAAGACATAAGGCAGGCGCTTTATGGCAAGATCAAAGATTTCGAAGTCGCAG
>JAYEPB010000145.1:0-24636 GCA_034723595.1 Nanobdellota archaeon | reverse complement strand
TGTGGCAATTCGTCAAGATTTATGCTTACAGGGGCAGACTTGCCAGGTTTAATCTTGCCAACATACTGATCCTTAGATGATACTATCTCTGGACCAACTGTTATTATGGCAGTTACTGAACATTCTTTTGTTATATCATATGTGTTATGTAAGTCAAATGAATAAAGATGATCACCTTCAAGCGTTTCATTTTTTATTGTCATTCTATTTTTAGGCAATTCTGTATAGTCTTTGATTGCTCTTGATTTATGGGTATCCTGATTCAAAGATATTATCCACAATATTAGCATAATTATTATTATCAGCAAAATAATAATTGCAAAATCTATCTTTCTATTCTTGCTTTTCGTTTTCTTTGCCATATTTCTCTTCCCAGGGGACAGCTATGCCTTCAGGATCATCAAGGTAATCATCATCATCTTCAAGCTCATTCAGAATTTCCTCAAATTCACTATCACTGCCTTCAATTAAGGAAGGGTCATTTGCAATCAAGGCTCTTTGCAGCAGCATCTCTCTTATGCTTTTTGTCTGCTCAGCTCTCTTTTTGTAATCACCATAATTTATAAGTTCATTAAAGAACTCGCCTCCCAATTTCTCCAGATCTTCATTACCTTTTGGCTTCAATTTGACGATGATATCTTTCTCTGGATCGCCATCCAACAAGACATAAGCTCTGTCCAGAAACACATAAGCTGCTGAATATACTGTTTCTAAAGCATATACTTTTGCATTTATATTTAAGATAATAGAATCATTTTCTATACTCATATCATTTCCCATTTTATAATTCCCCCATTCAAATCATATTCTCTTTATTTGTGATATTGAGAGGCAGTAGCACTAACAAAAATTAATATATTAATTTTTGTATTAATATTAAAATGTTTCCATTTGCAATGATTGTGAGTATCACACCCAAAAAGATAAGCGGCGCAAAAGGCATTGTCTGGCTGACTCTTATCTTCTTAAATCCCAGTTCACTGATTTTGCTAATCTGCCTTATTGTTAATCCTTCAGCTTCTTCGTCTATATAACTATTCTGGGTAATTGACGATTTTCTATTTTTAATGTAATATTCCCCATTGTATTTTATAATCTCAGTCCCATCCTGTTTTTTCAGCGTATTTAACTCCTCTTCGTTAATTTTCCCCTTTTTTTCTATAATCTCGCTTAGAACCATTCCTGGCTTTAGCTTATTGATATCAATATCCTGGGCAAAGATTTCCTGCGCGAGTTTGTTTGTGCTTCCTGTCAAAAAACTCCTTATGAATCTCCATATAAAGAGAAGCAATAAAAGATCAATCAAAAATGAGAATGAATAGATTGACTTATCTATGACAAGCCTTGCTAATGATATTGCCAGCATGATATACACGGTCTTGTTTCCTAATTTCTTCTGGATGGCTGCAAAGGCTCCAATAGTGAGGATGAATCTGAGAAAGTAACTGCTTCCCAATCCGATTGAAGATAGCAGAATTTGCATAATCCAGAATATTGCAAAAAGGTAAATTACTGAATTAAGCAATTGCATGGGCTGGAAAAATTCTTTTAAAAAAGATTTTAGCACATTTTTGAGATCTTTTTTTTTCATTTTAAATAAAATAAATATAATCAGCATCAAACTTGCAGGCACAAAGATATTGATCAATAGAGTTATTGATGGCACCCATTCCTGATATCCTAGGCTGTATGAAGAAAGCGGTATCAACGCAGCAAATGCAATAAATAACTTTCCATCGCCAGCAGTCCAAATCCCAAAATACCACACTCCAAAACCAATACCTATGGCAAACAGCATATTGGTTACAAGTTCAACGATATAATGTGCCCTTATTCCTACAGTAAAATAAGTATAGCTTATAAGCCCAATATATACGACACATGCATAAGCCAGTGCCATAATAACCCATTTATTCCTAATCTTCCCTGTTTTTATATCCTGATAGCTTGTAATGATTCCGAGCGCAAGGATTGCCGGCAAAAAATACTGTAACATTTATATCTTCTTCTCCCAGGTTTCTTCTTGTATATAACTTAATTCTGCTATTATTATAGCATAACTCATCATCACTATAATCTCTAACACATTTCCAGCGGAAATCTTTTACTCCTAATCCTTAGGCTTATGTGAATCTGGTCTCAGCTTATGCTGTATCCTTCTCTCCAGATCCCTGAAGCATTTGTGCATAGTTCTTGCAAGGTCCCAGTCCTGCGCTTTTGTAGATACAAAAATCTGCGTAGGAGCTACTGCTTTTGCATGGATAGAAAATTTCCTTTTTCCTCCTTCTTTATTATAGCATTTGAAATGCACCTGAAGGCTTGTTTCATTGTGCAGAGCCCTTTTTATCTTCTCGTAATATTCATTTACCAGCTTGTTTACCAATGGCAATTCTTCTGGATTAAGTTCATCCATCCCAGTTATCTGAATTGGTTCCATAAAAATAATCACCCCATATTTAGAATAAATAAATATATATGTCAATAGTATATAAAATGTTTGATTTGTGGTTTGATTTTTAGTTCTTAGGGGAGGCTTCTTTTAGGAGGATGGCTTATGTTTAAGGTAGAAAATCAAACCATAGTGCCAACTAAGGCGGTGAATGATTTGAGAATTATGTTGATTATTTATAAAGTACAATGCTCACTCTTCTCTCAGCACATTGCTCCCTAGCCCAATCTATACCCACTCATAAAAAAGTTGCAAAGCAACTTTTTTAAAAATAATCCTCATAACAGAAATTTCTTTTTCTTCCTTCAAATGTACAGCTGCCTTTTTCTTCAATTATATTGCCATCTAAGAATTCTCTATATCTGTTGATCAGGGAATTGCATTCACTGCATCTTTTAAACTCAGTTCCAATCTCAACCTCAAACTGCTTTTCATTGATTTTTTTTATCTTATTTGGAACAGTAGCCTTTTCCTTGAAATAATTATATATATTTTCTATGAATCGATTATCAGAAAAAGCTTCTGACAAAGTTATGTGGAGAACGCATTTCTTTGGAGCAGTGAAACTTATTACCTCTCTCTTTATTTTTATGCATCTCTGCCTCCTGAGCTTTTCTTTATCCTCTTCATGCTTTCTTCCAAGCTGCCCTGGAAGTTTAATGCTTCCATCTGGATTGAATTCAACCATTCAAAACTCTTATTTGAGTTTATTTAAATTCTTTTGGTTTTGCATAATTTTTTCTTTATATATTATCTTTCTGCTTTTCCCCAAAGATAGTTAAAATATTTCCTATAAGACTTGTTAACATGCTTGCTTTTGATTACAATGCCCATAGGAATTAAATCCCATATTATAATAGCTATTGAATTGCCATATATGAGAGTTGTAGTTGGACCAATGTCTTCTTCATTCAAAAACTTAAACTCCGCATATGCTGCTTTAATGAATCCTTTATTTTTAGAAGAATTGCTGACTATTATTTTAGCTGCAATTCTTAATTTCTCTTTCCTTTTTTGGAACATAACATAATCATGTTTCATAATTTCCATGAATTTTCCAGAAGATCCAAAAGCACAATATTCTTTGCATTTCAGAATCTCATCTAAGATCGATTTTATTCCTTTTTTCCCCTTAAAATTCCATGATTCACTTTCAGGCAATTTATTCTTTTTTAGAGCTTTTAATTTTGGAAGAATATCTAATGCCACTTTCTCCTGTTTTTTAATCTTATTAAGAATCTTTTCAGGGTCTACAGCCTGAAATATTCTTGTGTTTGCAGACATTGAAAATTTGATTAAACCTTTATCTATTAATCTCTCTATAGTATCATAAACTGTTCTTCTGTTTAATTGGATATTTTTGCTGATCTTGCCTGCCTGAAGCTCACCTTCCTGTAATAGGAGGCAGTAAATTTTAGCCTCATTCAGATTTAAACCGCATTGCTGAAGTTCTGCAATAAGCATAATTAGAATATATTGGCATACTTTTTAAATATTACTACTGGCTATCACTTGGAATCATAAAGAAACCATTATATCTTAAATTTAAGTTAGGATATTTTGATGCATTATCGTGTCAAAAAGATTAACTTTTTCTGCCCTCCTCTACCTCGTTTCGAAAGGTTTAAATAGAGGTATCACTCACAAATAGGTACAGTGAACGAATATATTATAAGATTAGTCTTTGACCTCGAAGGAGCTCATGTATTACATAAAAAATACAATCTTCCAGGGGATGAAATGCAAAAGGTTTATAATCATTTAACTCAATTTGGAGATGTTGGTATTGAAAGAACTACAGGATGTTTGGGAATAGTTTGTTTTGAAAGTAATTTAACTCTAGGCGATTTAGAAAAAGAGTGCGATAAGATGAAATATGAATTATTACATAATGAAAAAGTAAATGGATTAAAAATACAGTATTATCAAAGAATAATTTAGATTGAATGATTTCTTGAAGTGATAATTTTAATTCTTTTTCATTGAAATACAATAATATTCATCAACTATTCCTATAAATCTATTTTTTCTTGTAACTCGCTCCATTTCTCTGCAAGCTAATTCCTTATCAAATATATTCAGATGATAGTGAGTAAATCCGCTTATGCAGATATCCACAGTATTTATTTCAATAGGTAAAGTAATTAAATCAGAACAAGAATATTGTGATTTAGAAAGAATTTCCTTAATGCCTTTTCCATTATTCCCCAATCCTTTTAGATCATATTCTTCAATGAAACAATCACTCAGAAAAAAATTCCCTGCTAAAGTAGTGTGTAATGCTTTCTTAGCAACATCAATCAATATAATTTTTGTTTTATCTAAAAGCCCTAAAAGATTTAATGCCTTTAGAGCAAAGATTGTGGTCAGAGCTCCACCATCTGCCCCTATATCAATCAGTATGATTTCTTTTTTTCTTTTAAAATAAGCAATATTGTCTCTTAAATATTTGAACATTAATTTGCCTAACAAATTATTTCCTTCTGTTGGGAATCTTTCTTCTTTATACTTTTTATTAATATAATCCCTATCTAATTTAGTAAACCTCTTTCTAGCTGATTCTCTGAATATCCTGCTGTCTAAATATTTCATCTGTTCAGATTCTACATCTGACTTTTTACTTTCTACTGATGTAAGGCAGTTTACATTAAAAATATATAACTCTCATTTGATTCCCTAACATATTGGCTGCAAGGGGGGACTTAATCATGAGTAGATATCCTGATATTAGGCATGTAAGAGAAATTAAAACAGAATCTCTTTTAGAAAATAATGTATTATTTATTACTATGTGTTCTTGCAGATATGATACTGCAGAAAAAGCAAATATCCCTGCAATCAGAAAATTAGGTGAATTAAGAAAAGCTTACACTCATGGAGATTATACAGTTAGCGCTCACAAATCTTTTTTTAATGGGCGCTTGCCTGTTGTAATGGATGACCCCAAATTACCATTTTATTCTGAAGCTGTTTCCCAATTGTGGAGAATAAATAGTGGAAAGCCTCATGAAGCAGATAAAAAAAGATTCCCCATTATTCTGGAAGAGAATAATATTATTGAAGGATATAGAAAACAGGATTATAAAATTATTGGTATAGGTGGAGTAAGCCAATTTAATGAAGGGAGCATATTAAGATCTTACTTTAACAAGGGTGAATTTAGTTATTATGGCACTGACATGACTGAAGAGCCGCTTGAACCAAGAAAAAAAGAGCAATTTCCATTTAATCATCTTGATAATCTGTTGGAAACAATACATAATTATGATAAATGGTTTTTATTCATTAATTGTTCTGAAGCGCATTATCCTTATGATATAGGTAATGGTTTGCCAGATGATGTATTAAAATATTTTGATTATATTAAACTTAGATTAAATTTAAGGGATAATAAAGATGAACAGACAAATGCAGGAAAAAAGATGGATTCTAAATTACACTCATTGCAGACAAGAGCTTTAGAGTCAATTGATAATGGAATAAAGAAACTTCTGTATAATCTTCCTCATAACAGAGATATCCTGACTGTAATCTGCGGAGATCACGGTGAAAATTTTGGAGAAATTTTTGCAGGCAAACAAAGATGGGGACATCTTTTTCCATCAAAAGAAGTGATGGAAGTCCCTTTAGTTATTGGTCAGATGTATTGGAGGTAAAAATATGAAATTATCTGTAGGCTGCCCTGGAAACAAGGAAAAAGTATTTGAACTCCTTAAAGAGTTTAATCAGTTGAATAATCTTAGTGTTAATTCTGGCAATTATATAAATGAAATTTTTTTAGCCTTAAGGCCAATAGAATCAAATAATATATTTAGTCCTGGAAAAGATCCTTATGCTGATTTAGATATTAATGGCCTTCAGGAAGTGGTAATGAAAGCAAAAGAAAGCAAGATAGATGTCAGAATATTATTGAATTCACCAAATATTGACCATATATTTGATGAAAAAAAGAATAGGAAAAGTGCTGAAGAATATATCAGAAAATTAAATAATGCAGGAATAGACAGAATTACAACAGCAAGCGAATTTATATTAAATCTAGTAACAGAAAAATTCCCTCATTTTAGTATCGCTATATCATCTTATTTAAAAGTTAATACAAAAGAGCGCGCAAGAGAATTTGCAGACAAAGGCGCAGCAAGGATAATCTTGCCTAATGATCTTAATGCAGATTACAGCTTGATAAAAGAAATAAGAAATTCTGTAAATTGCGAAATTGAACTTATGGCAAATCTGGGATGTTTGCATAATTGCCCTTATCATGGTGTACATGGCGGTTATCTTGATAATCAAAGCAGACTTCCTGAAAAAGAGAGAGATAATATTGACCCCTATAAGCTGGATTGTTTGCCTAAAATGCAAAAATATCCTGATAAGATAACATTTATAAGACCCTCAGAGATTAAAAAGTTTGATGATTTAGGCATCAACTATTTGAAGATCGTCGGGAGACAATTACCCGTAGATTGGATTTTAAAATCAACAAAAGCATATCTTGAAATGAAATATGATGGCAATCTTGCAGAGATTCTGACACCCACATATGCAATTGCTGATAAGATATTTTTATAAAGTATTAATTCTTTTCTATGATGGTTCCTTGGATGATATCTTCTTGCAATTGAAAGAATCTGGAGTAAAATGATTTAATTCACAATCTTAAGGATTTATGAAGTTTTCTTGTCCTTAATCCAGCTATTTTAAGATAACTTTTTAAACTAATACCCATAATCAATTATATAGTAGCAACTGAGACATATATAATTACTTTATATAACAACTACATCACAAAAAATAATCCACAATGGTAGAACAATTATTTTATGTAGATACCTGTATTTACCTTAATTTTTGGCAAAAAGAAGAAGATGGAAGGCTTGGCATCCCTTACTGGAAATCTGCGAAAGATTTTTTTGAAAAATCTGATCATGATAATTCAATTATCCATTATTCAGGTTTCCTATTGAGAGAATTAGAATTCATCTTAGGTAGTCAGGAATTTAATCAGCAACATAAATTATTCAGACAATCACCTAATTTTGAGAGGATATTTATGTCTTGTAGCGAGTATTATCAAGCTCAAAATATTGAGTCTGAATTGAATTATGGGATAAGCTTTTTTGATGTCATACATATGTTATTAGCAAAAAAATCAGATTCAATCTTAATTACCAGAGATAATGGACTCTTATACACTGCAGGAAAATATTCAGTTATAACAAAACGACCTGAAGAACTGCTATAGGTTACTTCTTTCTTTCCTTTAAGTCAATCTTCTCTTTAGATAATGCTTCTCTTGCCATTCTCCCTAATTTGATTGAGCTTTTTTCCCTACAAATCTTCTTACAGCATCTCTAATCGCCTCAGATCTATCTTCTTTCAGATAACTTTTTAAACTAATGCCAATAACCAATTATATAATATCAACTGATAAAGAGAGAATTAGAATATATCACAACTAAATTACAAAAACAAGTTACAATGGTAGAACAATTATTTTATGTAGATGCCTGTATTTACCTTAATTTTTGGCAAAAAGAAGGAGATGAGAAATTTGGCACCCCCTACTGGAAATCAGCAAAAGATTTTTTTGAGAAACATGATAATGATAATTCAATTATTTATTATTCAGGTTTCCTATTGAAAGAGTTAAAATTCATATTAAGTAGTCAGGAATTTGATCAGAAACATCAATTATTCATACAATCTCCTAATTTTGAGAAGATATTTATATCTGAGAGAGAGTATGGTCAAGCTAGAAGTATTGAGTCTGAATTGAATTATGGGATAAGCTTTTTTGATGTCATACATATGTTATTAGCAAAAAAATCAGATTCAATCTTGATTACAAGAGATAAGAAACTCTTGGACACTGCAGGAAAATATTCAGTTATAGCAAAACAACTTGAAGAACTGCTATAGGTCATTTACTTCCTTTTTCTAGGTGCAGTGAATTCTTTAAACAGCAAATTGTGGGTGAGAAAACATTCCTTCTGGGAATGTTTATCACTCTATGGACCTCTCTAAATTTACCAATCTACTTAAAAAAGGAATAAGATTCAAATATTCTCTTCTGAAAGGTGACCACAAAAATGAAAAGATTTAAATATGTGGTCACCTCTATAACTAAGCATGTACATCGAAAAAAGAAAATCTGGCAAGAATATTAAATATTATTTAGTTCATTCATATAGAGATGTTCATAATAAAGTTCAAAAATTAAGAAAATATTTAGGAATCAATCTTACTTCAGAGAGGTTACAGGTATTAACTGAAGAAGCAAAGAATTCAATTCTTAATTTATTAAAATCAATTGAATTAGATGTATTTGAATTCTCCTTGACCGAAAAACAGATTGAATCTCTTAATGAATATGATGATAAAGTCGCAATTTTCCACTTTAGTGAGAAACAATGGCAGCAATTCACTGAAGAATTTGTATATAATACAAATGCAATAGAAGGGTCGACAATCCCTCAGGAAGAAGTTCATGAGATTCTAAAAAAGAAAAAATCTAATGATGATGAAGAGATTGAAGCAAAAGGAGTTGCAAAAGCTATTGAATATATTAGAAAAACAAAACAGGACTTATCAGTTAATTTGATATTAAAATTACATGAACTATGTTTTAAAGGTTCAAAACATTTTGCAGGCAAATTAAGAAATGTAGAAGTTGTTATTAGAGATAGAAGCGGTGAAATAATTCATTCTGGAACGCCAATAGAAAATTTAAATAAAGAATTGAATGAATTGATTCTATGGTATAAAAAGAATAAAAAACTTTTCAAACCCCTAACTCTTGCTGCAATTATTCATAACCAATTTGAAGATATACATCCCTTTCAAGATGGGAATGGCAGAGTTGGAAGATTGTTATTGAATTTTATATTGGTGCGAAATAAATACCCTCCTATAAACATACTATTAGAAGATCGTGGAGAATATTACAATACTCTGCAAGAATATGAACAAAATGACAAACTAAGACCTACTCTTAATTTTTTGATAAAACAATATAAGAAAACCCTGAAAAAGGTGACCACAAAATAAAGATATCTGAAAACGTGGTCACCTGACTTGAATTATAGGTATATTTTATTTAGCGACACGTCTTTGAATATGGCATCGCGCTGTTAAATACCCTGACAGCTGAAAGGAAAAAAGCGCAGCGTGGTCGAGTACCGCAATGAAGTGAGGAACTGAGAAGTTAATCTTATTGGCGTTCAGATTACTTTCACCATTGAATCTAATACAATTTCAAAACCCCATTTTTCATAAATGTGCTTAGTAGGATTTGCATCTAAAACTAACAATTTAATATATTTACAATTGTTGTCTTTAAACCATTGAAACAAATTGTCTTTAAATTTTGAAGCTAGACCTCGACCCCTATAATTGTTTGTTATCCATATGTGATTTAACATCCCGAATTTTACTGTGTCGTAAACCATATGGGTATTTTCTCTAATTGTACCAAAAATAAAACCCACTAATTTATTTTCATCTTCTGCAACTAAAAATAGTCCGTTGGGATTATCAATTTCTTCTTTAACTGATTTTTTAATTAGATCACTAGATTTTATTTTTCTACGGAATACTTTGAGATCTTCAGGTTCAAAATCAGTCAAACCCTCTTTAAATTCAATAATGAGTTGAGTTAATTGTTCTAAATCATTATTATTTACTTTTCTAATTTCCATAAAAATATTAGGAGGTTTTGAATATTATAAACTTTGCGTTTTAGCCAATAAAATTAATTGAATATAACCCACCCTAAACAAAATAATACTCATTTTTTAAGGCATAATTCAAAGTATTTCAATATTTCTCTATTTATTTGATTTATATGCACTGGCAAGCTATTTTAGGAACAAAATTAATCTAATCATAGAATAATTATACAAATTCCAAATTAAAAACCTTTATTAACTCCCTCATCTTCATCCTTTCACATGACAATCATATGCGGAGTAGAAGAAGCTGGAAGAGGACCAGTCATAGGACCATTGGTAATGGCTGGTGTCAACATAGATAAAGACGACGAACATCTTCTGGTAGAAATGGGAGTCAAAGATTCCAAGCTCCTCACCCCAGAAAGAAGAGAAGCATTATTCGATAGAATCAAACAAGCAGCAATAAAATACGAAATAATAATCCTCTCAGCAGAAGACGTAGATAATGCATTATTAGACCCAATCATGAACCTGAACTGGCTTGAAGCAGCAACATCTGCAAAGATAATAGACCTCTTAATCCCAGACACAGCAATCCTTGACTGCCCGAGCACAAACATCCCTGCATATACAGAATATGTAAGAAACAAGCTAAATCATAAAGTAAACCTCATATCAGAACACAAGGCAGATGTAAATTATCCAATTGTTGGAGCAGCATCAATCCTGGCAAAAGTAACAAGGGACAGGGAAATAAAAAAAATCAAGGACAGGATAAGAATAGACTTTGGATCAGGATACCCTTCAGATCCAAGGACAGTAAAGTTCCTTAATGAAAACTATGAAAAACACAAAGAAATATTCAGAAAGACCTGGGTCTCATACAAGCGGGTTGTTGAAAAAGAAAAACAGAAGGGCTTGCAGGAGTTTTAACATAAAGTGACAAGAATCAATAAAATCACACTAAAAGGATTCAAGTCTTTTGCAAACAAGACTGAGCTGCTTTTTGGGGGAAAGTTCAACTGTGTACTTGGTCCTAATGGCAGCGGGAAATCTAATATCCTTGATAGCATATGCTTTGTTCTTGGCAAATCCTCATCAAGAGCCCTAAGGGCGGAAAAAAGCGCTAATCTTGTCTATAACGGAGGGAAATCAAAAAAGCCTGCAAAAGAGGGTGAAGTATCAATATTCTTTGACAACACAAAAGGCACATTTCCCACAGACCTGCAGCAGATTAAAGTGACCAGGATAATAAAGGGCAGCGGGCAGAGCATATATAAGATAAATGACAAGCGAAGAACAAGGCAGGAAATTCTTGAGCTTCTTTCAGTAGCTAAGATTGACCCTAATGGATATAATATAATTCTTCAGGGAGATATTGTGAGATTTGTTGAGATGCCTCCGAATCAGAGAAGGGAAATCATAGAAGAGATTGCAGGGATTTCAGTATATGAAGAGAAAAAGCAGAATGCGCTGCGCGAACTTGGAAAGGTAGAGGATAAGTTGAATGAGGCAGACATCATACTTTCTGAAAGGAAGAATTATCTTAAGGAGCTGAAGAAAGAGCGCGATCAGGCATTGAAATATAAAGAGATGGCTGACAAGATAAATCAGAACAAGGCCACATATCTCAAGATGCAGATAGATAATAAGGCTGGACAAAGGGATAAGATGCAGGCGCAGGTTGAGAAGTTTAATTCTCAGACTGAATCTGCCAATAAGAAGATTTCTGATATAAAACAGAGCAACACTAATCTTAAGGCAGAGATGGAAGCTATATCAAAAGAAGTGGAGAACAAGGGCGAAGTCGAACAGGTCAAAATCAATAAGGAAGTGGAAAATCTCAGGGTTGAGCTTGCGAACAAGAAGAACCAGATTGGCCATCTTGAATCAGAATTAGAAAAGATAAAAACCAGAAAAGAGGACATGAAGTCCAATTTTAATGTCCTAAACCAGAATATCCATGATAAGAACTCATCAATAACAGAAAAAAATAAAGCATTTGCAGAGATGAAGCAGGAAAAAGAGAAGATTGAAGCCAAGATAAAAGCCTTCAAGGAAAAGAATAACCTTGCTGGAGCAGGCGATATAGAAAAGCAGATCGAAGAGTTAGAATTAACCATAGAAAAGAAAGAAAACGATATGCAGGTGCTTAGAGAAGAGCAGCAGAATATGCTAAGGGAAGAGGATCAGCTCAATTTCCAGATTCAGGGCATAGATGAAAAGATATCCAAAGTCCTTGAAGTGGAGAAAGAGAGCAAGGCGCAACTTGACGATCTTAAACAGATGAAGAGCAGGTTCAAGGCAGCAATGATGGAGCTGAACAGATGCCTTGATGAGGATTCAATGATGTCTGCAAAACTTGGGGCATCAAGAAAAAAGCTTCTTGCAGCTAATGAAGACCTGGCAAAACTTCAGGTAAGGACAGCAGGCCTTAAAGAAAGGATATCTGGTGACATTGCAATTAGAAAAATCATCGAAAACAAGAAGAAATTCCCAGGAGTTTTTGGAACTGTATCAGAATTAGGAAATGTCAGCTCAAAATTTGCCCTTGCGCTTGAAACAGCAGCAGGACCAAGAATAAAAAGCATTGTTGTTGAAAATGATAAAGTAGCAGCTGACTGCATAAAATACCTTAAGATGAACCGGCTAGGCACAGCGACATTTCTTCCATTGAACAAAATTAAAAGCAAAGAACTGGATTCCAAAATAAAGAAACTTGCTGACTCAAGAGGAGTTGAGGGCCTTGCTCTTGACCTTGTTGAATTTGAGCCAAAGCTGAAGAAAGTTTTTCAGTATATCTTTGCTAACACCCTTGTTATTGATAATATTGATGTTGCCAGGAGGCTGGGCATAGGAGAAGCAAAGATGGTCACTCTTGAGGGGGATAAAACTGAACTTAGCGGAGCTATGCATGGCGGCTATAGGAAATCAGGCAAGTCTGGATATGGTTTTAAGGAAAAGGAACTTACTAAGGATATAGGTCAGCTTGAAGGCAATATCTCAGAACTTCAGAACTCAATTTCAGTGATGGAGAAAAAGAGAGAAGACTATGATATTAATATCACCAGGCTGCGCGAAGATAAGGCAGGACTTGAAGGAGAGATAATCAAAACAGAGAAAAGTCTCCATCTTGATTCTGGTGACTTAGGAGCATCAAAAAAGAAGAAGGAAGAACTTTCCAGGGAACTTGAAAAGGCAGTTGGCAAGATAAGCCATATGCAGGATACAATATCCAAACAAAACAGAGAGCTGGCGACATTTAAGATAAATAAGCAGGAACTTCGTTCAAAGGTCAATGAACTGAGGAACCCTCTTAAACTTGCAGAACTCAACGCATTTGAAGAGAAAAGATCACAGCTGAATGAACAGATGGCTGGACTTGGAACAGAACTGAAAAACATGCAGATGCAGATTGACAGCATATTCAATAAGGAAAAAGAATCTGGCATGAAGGAGCTTCTTCAGCTTGATAAGGATGAAAAAGAATTCAATTCTCAGGCTGTCAAGTTAAAGGAAAAGATAACTCTTGACATAAAAGAGCTGAAAAAGAAAGAAGAGCAGGTATCACAATTCTATTCCCAATATAAATCCCTGTTCAGCAAGAGAAGCAAGATTCAGGAAGAGATATCAAAGAATGATTTGCTTGTTGATAATTCTTTGGAAAAAAGCAGGGAGTCTGAGCACAAGTCAAATGCAATCTCGCTGCAGGTTGCAGCAATCCGCGCAGAGTTGACTGGCATTGAACACGAGTTTGAGCAGTATCATGGCGTAAAACTCTTCACTAATAAAAATGAAGATCAATTGAAGTCAGAAATAAGAAAATTCGAGAGGATGGTTGATGAGACTGGTCCTGTCAATCTCAAGGCTCTTGAGATATATGAGAGTGTTGAAAGCGAATACCAGAACCTGCTAAAGAAGAAAGACGTGCTTCAGGAAGAAAAAGAGACAGTCCTTAATTTGATGCTGGAAATAGATACTAAAAAAGCTGAACTTTTTATGCAGACATATGATGTTGTCAATGCCCATTTCAAGGAGATATTCACAAATCTTTCTACAAAAGGAGAAGCATCACTTGCATTGGAATCTCCTGACAGCCCATTTGATGGCGGATTGAATATAAAAGTAAGACTATCTGGAGATAAGTTCATGGATATTCGCGGCTTGAGCGGAGGCGAGAAGACAATGACTGCGCTTGCTTTCATATTCGCTATCCAGGAGCATGATCCTGCCACATTTTATGTTCTTGATGAGGTTGATGCAGCTCTTGACAAGAAGAACTCAGAAAAGCTGGCAAAGCTTGTAAGCAAATACTCAGACAGATCGCAATATGTCATCATATCTCATAATGATGGGGTAATCGCAGAAGCAGACAACCTGTATGGTGTCAGCATGAACGAGCATGGCATAAGCCATGTTGTCAGTCTGCGGATATGAATCAAAAATTTGCATGGCAAATTTTTGTTTAATCTTTATTTTGTTATAGGATTTTTTTGTTTCATCTTAAAATCCATCCGAATCGTTAGCTTTAGGTAAAATTCCCTAGAATAATCTTTATATAACATCAGCGCATATCATCTTTTATGAAAAACAAATGATATCACTCATGAGTAAGTTTTATAAACAACTAAAATAATACAAATCTATTCGAATTACTTAAGATTATTCGGATAGGAGGATAAAACATGAAACCTGGAAAATCAAGCATTTTAATTGGATTGCAATATGGTGATGAAGGAAAAGTCAAAGTCCTTGACAAGCTTCTTGACAATACTGACATTACTGCAAGATTCAATGGCGGCGCAAACGCAGGACACACATTAAAAGTAGGCGATAAGACAATCATCAACCACCAGATTCCCTCTGGGATTTTCTATGATGATATGCTCCTCTATATCGGCAGCGGTTGTGTAGTTAATCCAAAGATTGCTAATGGTGAAATATCACATATTAAAGATAATGGGATAAATATTGAGAAAAGGCTCTTTGTTGCAGCAAATACTCCGTTGGTGCAGCCGCATCATCTAATCCTTGATGGAATCCATGGCAAAGACATAGGCACAACTAACAATGGCATTGGTCCTGCATATGCAGATATTGCAATGAGGGCTCATGGCAATAATCTTAGAAATCTGCAATTCGGCACTTATATCAATAATCCTAAAAAAGGAGTTGAGATTGTGCGAAATAATTTAGCAGAAATAATTGCAACATATCATCTCAAGGATTTGAATGTGAGGGGGCTTGCCAGGAGATTTGATGAAGAGGTAAACAAGCTTGGCTCATACTGCTGCAAAGACCCTTTGTTCCTGGAAAAGCTCGTGCAGAACGGCAAGAATGTTTTCTTTGAAGGCGCTAATTCTGTCATGCTTGATGCAGTCTGCGGCATAGTTCCTTATGTGACTTCAAGCAGGACTCTTGCAGGATCAGCATATGTGGGAGGAGACTTGTCATTAAGATATCATGATAAGACAATTGGTGTTGCAAAAGCAATAATGTCCAGGGTTGGCAATGGTCCTTTTATCTCTGAATTTGGTGGCAGGGCATCTGAGGCTTATTGCGCTGAAGGTGAAGGATATGCCCATAAAAAAGAGTGGGAATCTATGATGTATAATCCTGATGAGCTGCTGAGATCCAATGACCCCATGAACATAGGCATAGCTCTTCGTATGATTGGAGGCGAATATGGCGCAACAACTAAAAGACCAAGAAGGATAGGCATGCTTGACCTTGTCATGCTAAAGCAGAATTGTATGCTGAATGCTGTTGATGAGCTTTACATAAACAAGATAGACTGCCTCTCAGACTTCAGCAAGACTACTCTTGAGGGCATTCCTCTTGTTACAGCTTATGAGCTTGATGGCAAGACTATAGATTACATTTCAACTTCGATTGAGGAATGCAGAAGAGCAAAGCCTGTCATTGAATACATGCCTGCTTTTAGCGATGACATTTCAGGCATCAGGGAATACAACAATCTGCCTCCAGCAGCGCAATCTCTCATCAAAAAAATAGAAGAAAACATTGAAACAAAAATAGCTGGAATTGGTGTAGGACCTGAACGAGAGCAGTTTGTAAAAATATAAAAATTTGCTGAGGAAATTTTATTCCTTCTTGTTATTTTTTTTCTAAAAATGAAGTATTAACTTATCTTCTTCCTTTAAAATTACGAACATAAATCTTATATTCTTGGTAGCAAGGATGTAGATTATTCTCTCCTGTAGTTACCCCTCTATCTTCTCTCATTGGTCCTAAGTGGATGAAGATATCTTCCGGAAGTAAATGTAAACTGCTCTTTCTTGGATTATCATAACTGCCTTTGCTAAAATGTTTCCATGTTATTCCAATGCTCTCACGAAGAATATACCCTATTAGATTCTCGCTAACTGAGTATTCTATCTCACCTGTAATTCCATTTATTTGAGGATGGAAAGGTATTGCTCCTTCCTTCCTTAATTGAAATCCTTCGTCTTTAAGTTGCTGTTCTAATGTTTTAAACATTTTATTCTATGGTCATTTTATTCATATTCTGATTTTTTTCTGTAAAATTGAATCGGAACATAAGAAATGAATTCATCCCTATACCTCCCACTATTTATCCATTCACCTTGAAGAAACCCATCTGCCCCTTCAGGTCGTACTTGTTCAACTTTTTCTAAATATTTTTCATATACTATGGGATTACATTTGCGCCAATCTCCTTCTGCTATTACAACCCTTGGCAAACCTACAGGTTTAAACTTTTTTAAATCATCTAATCTTTCATCTAATTCTTTTATCTTGTTTTTTTGGGTTTTCATTTTATATTTCCCCCACGGATTTAATCATTTATTGCATAGTAGTTACTTCTATGCTTATTAACCTTAGTTCTCCCCAAAAGGAGAAACACTTAAATAGTTGAGAATATCTCTTATGAGTATGGAAGAAAAATTGATAAAATTGGGATTAACAAAGAATGAAGCAACGATTTATTTGTTTCTTTTGAGAAATCCGCATATAACAACAGGACTAATCATCAAGGAAACAGGTATATCAAATTCAAGGGTTTATGAGTCTTTAAATTCTTTGATTGCTAAGGGATTGGTTACTTATGTTATTCAAAAGTATGGAAAATCTTTTGATGCTTCTCCTCCTGAAAAGTTTCTTGAAAAGGAGGAAGAAAGGAAGAAGAAAATTGAAGAATTAGTTCCAGAACTCAAGAAACTGAAAATAGAAAAAGAATTTAGAACAAATACTGCTGTTTTTGAAGGATTTGAAGGATTTAAGACAGCATTCAAAAAGATAATTGATGATTGTCCAAAAAAAGAAACGATTTACATTCTGGGTTTCTCAGAACAGATATTTTCAACTAAATCTTTAAGATTATTTCTAAGCAATATGAATCTTAAAAGTGCTCAGAAGAAACAAAAGCTTAAAATTATTCTTGGTAGCTCTGTTAAGAAAACATTAGGGAGAGATAGGGAAAAAGAAAAATATACAGAACTAAAATATATGCCAGAAGGATATATAAGCCCTGCAGCGATTGATGTTTTCCAAGATTATGTCTATATTTTTCTTTGGGAAGAAAAGCCATTTGTATTCATGATCAAAAACGAAAGAATTGCAGATAGTTTTAAGCAATATTTCAATTTTCTGTGGAAAATTGCGAAAAAATAATTTATGCCTGGCAGACTATCTGTCTCGAAAAGACTGGGGGTGGCAACCCCATTTAATAAATCGAAAATCCGAAACTAACCCTTAAATTTCGCTGCAAGTTAAGGCACTTACAAAAAGTTGCAAAGCAACTTTTTTAAGTCCCTTCTTCCCATGAATTAAGATATTCAATCTGCTCTTCAGTCAATTCATCAATATCAACATCCATAGCATTTAACTGAAGTCCTGCAATCATATCATCAATCTCATCTGGAAGCTGAATCACTTTGTTATCCATTTCTCCTTTATTCTTGACAAGATATTCGCAAGCCATTGCCTGGCCGCAGAATGATGTTGACATCACTTCACTTGGATGCCCTTCTGCTGCTGCAAGATTCACAAGCCTGCCTTCTCCGCAAAGAAATACTTTTTTGCCGTCAATGACATATTCATCAAGGAATGGTCTTACTCTTCTTACAGATGATGATGCTTCTTTCATCCCTTTCACATCAATCTCAATATCAAAATGTCCTGAGTTTGCAACTATTGCGCCATCTTTCATTGCTTTTATATGCTCAATACTTATCACATGCTTGTTTCCTGTCAATGTACAGAAAATATCTCCTATCTTTGCTGCATCCTGCATCTTCATTACCCTGAAACCCTCATATGCTGCCTGCAATGCGCAGAAATTGTCCACTTCAGTAACTATCACATTAGCTCCCATGCCTTTGCAGCGCATGGCAAATCCTTTGCCGCAGTCACCATATCCTGCAACAACAATATTCTTGCCTGCAAAAAGCACATTGCTTGCTCTGATTATACCATCAATTGTGCTCTGGCCTGTACCAAAATAATTATCAAGCAGATGTTTTGTTTTATTGTCATTTACAGCAATTATCGGATACTTTAATGCACTGTCTCTTTCCATAGCTTTCAGTCTTATGATTCCTGTTGTAGTCTCCTCGCATCCACCTATAAGGCTAGGAATAAGATCTTTATAGTTCTTATGTATCTCTGATACCAAATCGCAGCCATCATCTATTGTTATGTGTGGCTTAGTCTCAATCACATTCTTGAGATATCTGTAATAATCTTCATTGCTCTCTCCTTTATATCCCCAAACTTTAACTCCTTCTTCTGCAAGCGCTGCAGCAATATCATCCTGGGTTGAGAGCGGATTGCAGCCAGTTATCGCAACATCTGCTCCTCCTGCAGCAAGTGTCCTGACAAGAATGCCAGTCTCTTTTGTGATATGCAATGCCAGCCCGATTCTTATGCCCTCAAAAGGTTTTTCTTTTTCAAATCTTGCCTTGATGTTCAATAGAGCATCCATATGACTTTCTGCTATCTCCAGATTCATCTTGCCCTGCTCAGCAAGGCTTATATCCTTTACTTCATAATTTTCTCCTTTGTCCATAATAATCACCTTTCTTTATTGTTTCTTAATTTTTCTCGTTTTATGCATTATTTATCATAATAGTAATTGTTGAACCATTTATATAATTTTGGGAATCTTGTTTATTGTTTATTTAATTAGGTTTAATTTGAAAAATCAAACCAAAAATGACAAAATTTATTAAGGCATTAGTTTTAAATCCACAAAAAGAGGTCAAATATGTTCAAATTATCAAAAATTAAAATAACTCAAAATATGATTAGTATTGTAGGGTTGATTATTCTTATCTCATTTCTATTCAGGTATTATCTTAGTGATATGGTAGGAGTTATGGCAATTGTTGCTATTGCATTCATCTTTTTTTATTTCTACAGCCACCTCTTTGAGTCAATTGCAAGAAAAGATTTCTCTGTCTTCACTAAAAATTTTCAGACTCATGCTATGCTTTTCCTATTGCTTCTGCTACTCATCGGTTCTATTATGGGTAAAAGCAGAGATCCAAGGAACGCGTTTAGGATAATTGCCATATTTATTTCACTATTCCTTGTAGTCAAGTCTGTCCTTATAGAATATTACATGCAGAGGGAACTTGCTGATGAATTGGAAAAAGAGAAAGAAGTACAAGGCAAGGTAATCAGTAATCTGAAGCGTAAGTAACTATATAGGATACAACTGTCATATATTCAAAAACCATTTTTACATAAATGCCTAGTGATTGGCAATTCTTAACAAATTATCGTTGATTATTATATTAATCCTATATAAATATTGCGGCAAAAGCAGAAAATTAATACCATAGCCTTACAAATTCCTCTATAAATCGGTTCGCAATCCTTTCATCATGTATTATAAGCATGTTTTCATCATTTCTCAAATCACCACTTTTAGTCGGATTAAAGCTTCCGGTGATTACAGTCTTATTGTCTATAATAAACACCTTATGGTGCATATTATATGGATTTGAGTCTTTTATTACATCTAATCCAAATCCTTCAAGCCTTCTGAATTGCGAATATTTGCTCCCACCCTGAGATTTCTCAAATATACCTTTTATCTCTATGCTTTTATTTAGAAAGAGAAGAGCATCTGCCACGCCCTCATGGGTAAATGAGAATGTCATAAAATATACGCTTTCTCTCGCATTTCTAATTTCACCAATAACTTTTGCAGCGCAGTTATCTTCCGGACAGAAATAATTCTCCACAATCATTCCGCTAATATTTATCACTTTTATTTTTGTCTTCTCACCCTTTCCAAAATCACCTTTCCACAGCTCTGAGAATTCTTTCTCATAATTTTCTGCAAGCTGCGCAGAATAGATGACAATTGCATTGTTATTATTTTTTGTATTGCCTCTTTCAGTAGGATTAAATGATCCTGTCCAGACAATCTTCCTGTCAATCACGCAGAATTTGTTGTGGCTCAACTGCTCAGATGTGTCATATAAAACATTCCCTTCAACCAATCCTCTTTTGTTTTTATTATCAATCACAAGCTTTACATCTGCATTTCCTGATTTATCTGCAAGACTGCTCAGCACTTCTCTTAACTTGATATCAAAGAATGCGCAGTGAACAGAATTGTTTGCCTCAGCTATAAATGAAGCAAGATGGTAGCTGCAATTGTCTTGAGGGCAGAAATAGATTGTTGGTCTTTGGTTATTACTATATACCTTATTCCTCTGATTCTCCAGGCTAGCCAGTCCCTGCTCAAGAAGGCATAGGCATATCACAATGAATATTCCTATCATTATACTTTCTTTATTCATCTTCTTTCTTCTGTTTTGATTTTGCATTCAGGACAATCTTAGTTCTGGTTTTATAAGTTTTACCTGTTATAATCCGAAATTTTTCCGGCAACTGCTGTACTCCAGACTGGTTCAACTCTGGGTGTAACTACTCTCAGATACTATCAAAATAGAAACATTTAAATAGGAGCATACTATTCTATAGTAAGAACAAATTAGGGCATTATCTGTCCTTTTTTTAAAAGAGGGGCATACTCACAATCTATCACCTCTTTTCCCCATGCAGATAGCAGTTTTCCTGCTATTTGCGGGGATTTTCAACCTTTTCTTTCGGAAATGGGCTTAAGATCACCTCTTTTTCCTGAGGGGGCAGTTCAGCTTGCTGAGCTGTTTCCTTGGGTTTGTTTTATTTAACCTTTTTCCTCTTCGCTATAATCATCATGATTATACCCCATAGCATCCCTGTCCCAATACCTACTAAGAATATTCCAATCTCTCTCTTGTCTTGGTCAGTAAAAGTGATTGTATGTTTCTCAGGAAAATATATGTCAAGGTTGCTCATCTCAAGAGCATATTCGCTATAAAGCAGGCTTGAGACTTGATCACTATCTTTGAGCTCATTAGCATATTCATAATAGCTAAACCCTATGATTGGGAAAATTCCTTTCTCAGCCTGTTTTACTATATTTTTTTGCACAATCTCCAGTTTCCTCTCAATCAGATTATCTATGTTTTTCTTCTCAACACCGAACACCCCCAGTATGACATCAACCTCAGCTTTTGCTTTAGCAGCCTTGAAAAGGCAGGCTTCATAATTCTCATTGTTGAAATCTGAATATGCATCATCAATTCTCTTTCTTATATTCACAAGATAGCCAGGCATGAAAAGGTTGACATACTGGTATCTCTCTTCAGCTTCGCTTAATTTCTTCTGGCATGAATTAGATATGTCTTCCTGGCTTAGCCTGAATGTTTTGCCTTCGCCTGTTATGAAAACGCTCCACGCATAAGAGCTGAATTTTCGTTCTATTGCATAGGCGAGATTATACCTGGCATTGTCAGTTTCCCCTATTGCCAGATTCTGCCTGCTTTTTTTAAGAAAATTCTTTGCTTCATTCATCCTTTCCTCAACAACCATGTATGCCTGAAGATCTGTGATTGTCTTGTATTCAGATTTTTTGAATCCTTCAATATTTTTCTCAATCTTTTCTATCCTTTCTTTAATCAGTTCATCAGATTCATTTTGCAGCGCCAGTACAATCTCCCCCATCTTCACATTTGCCCCGAAACAATAGCTTGCAGATGAATAGAATCGTTCTTCTTCAAAAGCATCCTTGCTTTTGTTAGTTAGATTGATAAATACCTGATACAGTATCTGGTATTTTTCCTCAAGATCTTCAATATCTGTCTGTAGGTTTAATGCCTCTTCATGCAGAGAATCGCTTCTCTTGCAGAGTTCTGATGCCAGTTTGCTCATCACTTGCTTATATTGCGCATCTATCTTTATGCTTTGATTATATTTTTCATAGTGCTGTCCTGTAAATTCATACAGTGTGTCTTCAATATCAGAAATCTCCTTCACTTCAATACCCAAAGTTCTGCCGAACTCAACAAGATCTATCTCTTTGAGTAAATCTTCATCACTTTCAGTTATATTCTCATCACTTTCAGTTATATTCCCATCATTCCCACTTATATCCTCATTCCCAGTTATATTCCCCTCGCTTGCATTTATATTTTCATCACTATATTCTTCAGTAATTCTGGTGATATTGCTTATAGGCTTATCCTCTTTGATTATGTACCTTTCTCCCATCGGTATAAGCACTTTTGTGATGCCATCCTCACTGGCTGCCATTATCTTCTCCTTTATCCCTCCTACTGGACCTATAATTCCTCCTGAATTGATTGTACCTGTAATAGTAACATCATCTGATATGTCAATATTACCCAATAGGCTTATTGTAAGAATCGTTATAGCTGCTCCTGCGCTTGGTCCTGCAATTATTGGAGACTGAGCCCTGATTGTATAAAAAAAATCAAAAGAATCGCAATGTATATCAAGATAACTGCAGGCAACCTCTTTTGCCAATCTTGTTGAAACCTGCGTATCCAGTTTTGACAGAGGGAATGTATCCACAAAAACCCTCCCTCTTCCTGGCATCAATTCAAGATGAAGATCTGCTATGCTCCCAGACAAGTTTCCCTCACCATCATGTTGGACTGCAAGCAGCTTAAGGCTCCCCTGCTTTGCAAAGCACATTGGCATAAGAATTAATATTATGATAATAAGATTGCCTAAAAATAGTGCTTTTCTCATTATGATATTAGATTGAATGGATGTATATAAGCTTTTTGTTGAGGTTGTGATTGACTGAGGGATTCCTTGTGACTTAGCAATTATCCCACAAAACACCTCAAATATATCCCGATAATTATTTAAACAATTATAACTTCTCAAAAGATATGGCTACCAATTTATGGATGGAATTTAATCTTGGAGAGAATAATCCTGATGTTGGAGAGGGTATCTTATATTGCTTAAGATATGACTCGAAAATATTGGATCATAAAAGAGATTATATAATTTCTAATTTAAATTCTCAACATTTAAAAATTAAAGAGCATGGTGAATGTCTAGAAGTAATTCCTCCTAAAGATATGAGAAAATCAGACATTCCAAGAACAGTTCTTTTACTTGAAGAATTATCAGTTTTGAATGATGCCCTAGATTATGCAAGTATCGGTTTAGACCAATATAATAGCTTGTTTGAATTAAAAAATGGACTTATAACAAATTATTTTGATATGCTAAAACCTGATCAAGTTGGAGCATACAATCTTGTAGATATGTTTATTCCACAAGTTGCAAGAGAATTATACATAGCAGATAAACAAAATAAGATATTATCTTCTTCTGAAAGAGATGAGCTTGAGCAATTAGTTTCATTTGCAGAGAATCAAGTTAAACACCTTAATAATCCTGGTGGTTATATGATCTTGGGTTTGTAAGGTCTGCAAAACTTTCTCGTTTCCATATTTATTCTTACCCCTTATTCTCTCTTAACTTCTTTTTTTATGAAAAATTTATAAACTCACTAAGATTCCTATTAATATGGTGAATTACACATGATTGAAACGCTTAAACAATTAGGGATTGAAAATATTATTATTGCTGATGATTCAGATCAAAATATATATGCTGCAAGACAATTTGCAGACTCACTCTCTGGAATCAATTTTAAATTCTATCAAACCGGGGACTCATTGATTACAGATATTCCTCAAAAATACGCTGATATGGACTTGATCCTGACTGATAAGATTATGGAAACTCAAGATAAAGGATTTGATGTTATTGAAGTTGCAACTAATTATCTTATTCCCACATATATTATCTCTGGTGGATTTCAGCATCGAGATCAATCTTCTGTAAGGGTTTGGCCTGGTATGTATAGGATAGACGGGCAAAAGAACTCTATAAAAACATGGAAACAAATCTTAAGCAGGATAACAAGAGACCAGGCTCAGATGGGAGGAAAATGTTAGATTCAGTTCAACGCCTGAGACAGGCAAGAAAAGGGTCACCACCTGATATTGATACTGATTTTTCTTTCGGAAAACATACCAGATCTTCTGCAGAATCATATTTTAAGTATCAATAGTTAGAAACCAATGAAATTATTCATCAATAGTGTACCTTTCCTTTAACATCATCTAAAATAAAATATTCTGG
>JAYEPB010000144.1:0-7352 GCA_034723595.1 Nanobdellota archaeon | reverse complement strand
ACTAAGGTAAATTTTTTGTTTGTTGCTTTGATTGCTCTCATAGAGCTCTTTAGAGCTCTACTAGTATATTAATGTTTCGGTTTTTGACACTATCATGTAGAAATCAATTAGTTGCGGAGATACTGTTGGTAATTCAATAAATTCAACCAGCCTTCCATCCTGCGATGTTCCTGAAAGCACTAATCCTTTTTCAATAAGAGGCTTATGGTAATCAGGATTTACCTCAAACCTGTGCCTGTGCCTTTCTGAAACAGCAAGTTTATTGTATAGCTTATGAACTTTTGAGCCTTTCTTAATCTTTGCATCAAAAGCGCCAAGCCTCATTGTGCCACCAAGATTCTTGACATCTTTTTGTTCTGGCAAAATGTCAATTATTGGATATTTTGTTGTTTTGTCAACCTCTGTTGAATTTACTCCTGCCAATCCGCATACATTTCTTGCAAATTCAATGACTGCAAGCTGCAATCCATAGCACAAGCCTAAGAAGGGAATGTTATTCTTTCTTGCAGATTCAATGACTTTAATTTTGCCTTCAATACCTCTTGATCCAAAACCTCCAGGGACTATAATTCCATTCATGCCTTTGAGCGCTTCTTTTGGTTTAATATTGCCTTCTTCAATCTCTGTGGTTTCAACCCAATTTAAGTTCACTTTCACACCATAGTGCGCGCCTGCATGAATCAGGGATTCCATTATGCTCGCATATGAATCTTTTAATTATGTGTACTTGCCGCAGATTGCGATATTAACATCTTTATTCGGATGTTTAATATTCTTGACTAGCTTCCTCCATTTATTGCTGGTCTTATTAATCTTGATTTTGAATCTTTTTTCTAAGATCTTTGTAAAACCTTGTTTTTCAAATAATAATGGCAGCTCATAGATTGTCTTCAGATCAGGATTGCTGATGACATTTTCTTTATTGATATTTGCAAATAAGGCAATCTTTTCTTTAGTTTTTGCATCTAAAATCTGTTCAGACCTTGCAATAATTACATCAGGCTGTATGCCTTTACTTTGAAGGATGTTTACGCTTTGCTGTGTTGGCTTTGTTTTTTGCTCACCTACTACCATTAATTTTGGGACATATGTGAGGTGCGCAAATAAAACCCTGTTTTCTCCAAGCTCCAGCCTGAACTGCCTTATAGCCTCTACAAATAAATCCATCTCAATATCACCAATAGTTCCGCCTAGCTCAATCAGCATAAAATCAGCATTTTCTTCTTTTGCGATATCAAGAATATTTTGCTTAATCTCATCAGTCACATGAGGAATCATCTGAACAGTCTTTCCAAGATATTTGCCCTGCCTTTCTTTATCAATTATTTTTTGAAATATTTTTCCTGATGTCAAATTCCATTGTTTTTTACAAGCTATGTTCAGGAATCTCTCATAATGCCCAAAGTCCATATCCACTTCGCCGCCGTCATCCAATACAAATACTTCACCATGTTCCATTGGGTTCATTGTTCCAGGATCAATGTTTAAGTATCCATCGCATTTCAGGGGGATTACTTTAAAATTCGATGAAAGAAGTTTGCCAATACTTGCAGAAACAACCCCCTTGCCTAATCCTGAAAGCACTCCTCCTGTTATTATGATGAATTTTGTTTTTTTCATTTTGTTTTTCCTCATTTATTCTATTTAGGAACTACTTGTTTATATAATTTTAGTCTTGCTCTATCTTATCCAAAAGCAAATCAGGATATCCTTTGCCGCTGATTATATCGTCAGAATTTATCTCCAATTCTGTAAATATGCCATAGATTATCTTTTCTGCATCTGCCTCATTATCTGCATCAACTTCAATCTCAATAAAGTCTCCTAAATCTTTGACATGATCAATTACAATCAGGATGTTATCCTTGCGAAAAGTGTTTCTGTCTTTATCTACAATGCAAAGAAGTTCCATGCCAATACCCTTAAGTATATGTATCAATACTTCAGCATTATCAATATCTGATTCAAATTCTTCAGTTGCAGTATCACTCCTTACAATGTGATAGTCAATCGAATTCTTCTTGTTTATTAAATCCTGCCTTATTCTCAGATACTTATCAATAAAATCTTCCCTGTTTGGCTTAGAGAAGTAAGTGTCTATCTGGTGGCTGTGCTTTGATGCTGCAAATCCTTTGCTTTTAATGTATTCCATGACTTTCTGCTTGTTTTTTAGTGTTGCTTTTCTTTCGTATTCCATTTTTAATTTCTTCCATAGTTATTTACAAATCTACTGATTAAAAGCAAATTTCTCCATAAACAATGAAGTTATACTAGTATCAATCCTATAATCCTTATCAATTTCTAACATATCAAGCACACTATGAATCTTCTCTTTATGATCCTCAAACATTTCATCTTCTAATATCTCAATCTCGACACAAGGCGGAAACCCTTCAATATCTTCAAGATTAATTTTCATATCTTTATATTGATATGTTTTTCTATTTTTCTTGACTGTGCAAAAATTCTTAAAACCTAATACAAAAAATATCTTCTTCATCTGTTCTACATCATTAAAAGCTGTTTCATTCTCATCGAAAATTTGATGATCACCTTCTGAGACTATTGATTTCACTGTGATTTCAGGCAATCTGCCATCCTGCAACCGTATCCTCAATCCATAAGAACCTACTTTATTCATCTTTGTCTCTTCATAGGTGGTCACTTCCTTTTTGCAGAACCATATATCTTCAATATCAGTTTCGTCTATCTTCTTTGCTTTTAGCAAATCCAGCTTTGATTTTAATTTGTTAAAATCTTTTATAAATGCTCTGATCTCAATTTCCATTTTTTTGCTTCCTATTTTTATATAATGGCTAATGATGCATCTTTTAAATACTTTTTTAGGGAATTCCCGGAAGATTTGTGGTTATGCCGGATGGTTTTTATGTTTGTTAGGAGATTTTGCGAGATTTCTTGGATATGCGGAAATCTTGCGGATGCAGTAGATTAAAAAGGATTTATCGTCGATGTGATAAATCATCATTTGCTGTTATAGCTCTTACCATATTGTATCATCATCATCTCAGACTATTATCTCAATTTAGTTTTTTATAATGATGCTTGATTAATTCCTGTTCTATAGATTCATATGTTTTACCGCAAATCATTCCACCTGCAATAAAATCCTCTTGAGTCACATCTGCAAGGCAGAATTCAGGCATGTCAAAATTATCTTTTTCATCAATAGTTGCAAATTCAAATTCGATAACTACTAATCCCTGCAAGTCCCCCTGAAATATATCAATCTCAGCGACTATTCCATTGTATGGATAATTATATCTTATCTTATGGATTTTCTTGCCATCCAGTTTAGATAATTCTTCAAATTCTTCTTTTGTCAAGGGAATTGTATGCTCTTTTTGATGCGATGCATCATCCTCATTAATCAGTTCTTTCTTTGTGATTTCATATTTGCTTCCATTTTTCCTAATCCTTAGCTTAGAATGCAAGCTTGATTTTGGTATGTATATGTCTATTATCTCTCTGCTTTTGCAGTTTGCCAGTCCATCTGGGATGAACTTTGCTAAGTATGTTTTTTCTAGTTCTATCATTTTTTTGCCTATAGTTTGTTATAATTTTTTCGGAAGATTTTAGGATTTGTTTTTTTGAATTAAAATTAATTATCTTTTCTTGTTGCAATATCACACAACCAGATATTGCATGTGTCCTGCTTGCTTAATCCAATTTTTTCTAATAATTTTAGACATCTGGCTTTCTTTACTTTCACTTCATTGATTTCACCATCTATTTCAATTTCAAGGAAGTCTCCAATGCCATTAACTTCATCGATTGTGATTTCAAAGGAATCAAGATCAAAAGTTCTTCTTTTCTTATCAATTAATCCAAGTGGAGAGAACCCACACAATTTTAAGATTTGTTTGAATGTGTTTATATCTTCAACAGGAACTTCGTATTCCTTGGTAGCATCTCCTGCATTGACATGATAACAAAACTTACCTTTGTTTTTATTATGTAAATACCGTAGCCGGATATATTCATTTGTTTCTCTGATGTCTTTTGAAGGGTGGTTGTAGTATTGATCAAATTGATGTTTTTGCTTTTGTTCTTCTGCGCCAAGTTGTTTTAATTTGGTAGCTACTTTTTTCTTGTCTTTTAATCTTGCTTTGATTTCAATTTCCATCTTTTTGCTTCCTATTTTTATATAATGGCTAATGATGCATCTTTTAAATACTTTTTTAGGGGATTTACGGAAGATTTGCGGATTAAATATTAAACTTTTCAAGATAAGAGTAAGAACTACCAAAAAAATGTATTCTGCTTCTTTGTCTCGGAAATCTTCCGGAAAAATCAGGCAAAGGCATATAAAGAAAGAAGGATTTACAGTAATTGATATAAATGAAATATTCAAATCTTAATGAGGATAAAGTGCTCAGAAGCACTGGTTGTATTCATCATAAGTAAATTTACTTCTATCTTAAATAATCCTATTCTCAAAATAATAACAACAAGAGAAAATTATATAATAAAAACAATGGAGGCATTAAAAAATGTTAAAAAACAATTTTAAAATAGCAAAAGGTGTGAAAGATTGGTATGGAAAAGATGCCATACTACGAAATGAAATTAAAGACAAACTAAGAACAGTATTTGAAAGATATGGATTTAATCCTATTGAGACACCAATGATTGAAAGAACTGAAGTCCTGGGATATAAAGGAGGAGGAGAAATCCAAAAAGAAGTTTTTGCAGTCACTGACCAAGCTAAAAGAACATTGGCACTTAGATTTGATCAAACTGTTCCACTTGCAAGATTTTATGCAGGGAATAAGGATATAAAATTGCCATTTAAAAGATATGCAATAGGAGAAGTATTCAGGGATGGACCAACACAGCCAGAACAAGGCAGATATAGAATCTTCACACAGTGTGATATTGATATCCTTGGGGTAAACAATATGACTGCAGAAGCTGACCTACTAGCCTTGGCAAGAGATGCTTTTTATGAATTGGGGCTTGGAGAAGTTGAAGTTAACATAAATAATAGAAAATTGCTGGATGGAATATTAGATTTCGCAAACATTGAAGAATCTGCAAAAAATTCAGTTATTGTTGCTCTTGATAAGATGGATAAGATTGGACTTGCTGGAGTAAAAAATGAACTGGAGAATATCTCTTCAGATAATGAAGCAGTAAATCTGACCTCTATGAACATTGATAAATTAATAAAAGTTGTCGATATTCAAGGGACAAATGAGTATCTCTTCAATGAATTAAGTAAAGTGATTGAATCAGAGAATGGCAAAGAAGGGCTAAATGAAGTTAAACAGCTTTTAGATTATTCTAGTGCAATGAATCTTAATTTTGTAAAATTAAATCCAAGTCTTGCAAGAGGTCTAGATTACTATACTGGAACAACTATTGAAGTGTACCTCCAAAATAAAGATATAGTAAAATCTGCAATCCTTGCAGGCGGCAGGTATGATAATATGGTAGGAGATTTCAAAGGCAATGGTAAAGAAGTACCTGCTGTAGGAATGTCTTTTGGTCTAGAGAGACTTGCAATGATTATGGATAGCTATGTCAAAGATCTGCCTAAAACAAAAACAGAATTATATCTAATACCTTTAAATACTACAAATGACTGTTTAAAGATATCTCAGTATCTGAGATCAAATGGATTAAATGTTGATATGGAATTCAGAAATAACAAGAAACTAGGAAAATCCATTAATTATGCAGAATCATCAGGTATAAATTATGTTGGAATAATTGGCGAAGATGAGATGAAAAAAGGAACAGTGATGATTAAGAATCTAAGAAAAAGAATTCAGGAGGAAGTGAAGCTGGAGAATGTTATAGGATACTTAGCAGCAAAAGATTAATATAACATTTTTTACAAAGCTATAATAAATAACCAGGAGGTAATTAAAATGGAATACAAAAGAAAATTACAAATTGGAGTTATGGGTTCAGCAGCAGATACATCCTATTCGAAGGAAATAGAAATGATTGCTGAGCAGATAGGAGAATTAATTGCCAAATCAAACAATATAACAGTTTATGGGGCAGAAAAGGATTATGATTCTCTTTCAACATCTGCTGCAAGAGGAGCAAAAAGATTCAAGGGGGTTACTGTGGGTGTAACATACGGCAAGGGCAAAGATATCTGGGATATAAAGAACACAGATATTATTGTATCTACAGGTATTGAAAGAGGAGGTGGAAGAGAATTTGTGTTAGTAAACAGTTGTGATGCAATCATTGCAGTTTCAGGCGGCTCAGGAACATTGACAGAGTTAGCAATTGCTTATCAGTCAAATATCCCTATGATTGTTATAAGAGGAACTGGAGGATGGAGCGATGAACTAGCAGATAGATATTTTGATGCAAGGAAAAGATTGAAAGTGATTGGTGTGGATAATGCTGAAGAGGCTGTAAACCTTGTTTTGCAAATATGTCAAAAGAAAAATTAAAATTAATTCTTTCATTATTTCATTAATTTCTGCATATTTTCAATTATTTCTACAACACCCTTTGTAAATGGATATTTAGAAACATAGTTACATTGATTTTTTATAATATTATCAGCATTAGCAACGCAAAAAAAATAATTACATGATTCAATTAAAGGTAAATCAAACCTATCATCTCCAATCATGATTGCCTGAAAATTAGGCATAATCTTCTTTTTTAATTGTATAAAAGCAGTGGATTTATCACAATCCTTAGGTGTAACTAGTATATTTCCGAAAGCCTTACTATAAACAACATTATATCTTGTAGTAATTGCCTTAATACCCTTAATCATTTCAACAATTTTTGAACCAAGAGCGTTATCTTTCACGAAAGTACCCTCATTATTAATCTTTAAGTGTAAACTTAAGGTAAATTTCCTAAATTTATTTGATAATAATATAATATCAAAATTTTTCATTTTTTCATAATTATTTTTCTTCAAAAAATCTACAGTATCTATGTCTAAAGTAATTGAATTGACAAAATTATCCTTTATTAATCTAAAGATTATATTCTTTACCAAACTATTTTCTTCTATTTTTGTCAAAATAATCTTTTTATTTTTCTGAGGGAAATATATAAATGAGCCATTCTCGACTATAATAGGTCCATTTAAATTAAATTCATTCCATATAGGGAACAAATCATATAAAGACCTATTAGAATTTAATACATATATATTCTCATTAGATGTTTTTTCAATTAATGAAGGAAGTTTATCACTATTGGTCCTATATTTATTATCATAAATTGTACCATCAATATCAAGTAAAACAATATTCATTTTAGCTCATTCTCCAGTATTTCAATTACCCCAAGAGAGTATTTTTGGGATGCTACATATTTAGCTTTTTTCTTAAGTTCAGGGATTG
>JAYEPB010000143.1:0-25498 GCA_034723595.1 Nanobdellota archaeon | reverse complement strand
TTGTGTTAGCATCGAAACATGTAAAACAAGTCAAAAACATAATAAAAGAATTAGGGGCAGAAGTGCAAAGCTGGAAAATTCAAATCAATAAGATGCAATTTAAAAAAACTTATGGGTAAAGATAAGTCAAGAATCCATAAAGTTTATATTAGATACAAGTAAGAAAAAAATTATTAAACTTTTTTCAAAATATTTTCTTTCATTTATTTGCAATCTATTAAATCTCATCTAAATAAACCCATCACTCTTCTCTCCTCTTCTACTCTTGCAGTACCATCTTTGCTTTCGTTTAATATTGCATGTCCATAATCTCCTATTGAAGGAAATTGTGTTTCTACATCAGATAATATTCTTTCTGCATCACTAAGAACCTTCTCATAACTGATTGAATCAGGATAGCTCTCAGACCATCGAGACGTTGACCTAAATCTTGCCGCATCAAAAAGTATTGTATAGAACTCCTCTGGCAAATATGTATCTAAAGTTCTCGCCAGCCTATGATGAAAGCTCAGATTATTATAAAATAATGAGCTGAATTCTCTTAACTTATCCCTATCTTCTGATAATTGACTCCCTTTTTCCTTTAATAAGACACTTAACTCTTTTTTATCCTCTTCTTCAACTAATCCAATATAATCTTCTAATTTATTGATTAATATTTCACGCTTGCCACTGCAAAACGAATCATTAAGCTCCATAGTCAGAGGATATCCTTTGTTTTTGATTATATATCCCGCAATTCTTTTTGTAGTCTTATTTGGAATTGCCTTATTAAAATCCTTGCTTGCTAAATCAAGTATATCTAATTGATTTTTAAAATCATACCAATTGGGTGAACCATTTTGATTGATTGTTATTGTAATTCCAGTTGTATCAAGGATGTTCTTAAATAATGATTCTCTAAAACCAGGCATACTATTCTTTATAATCTCTTCTCTTTTACTATCCATCCCAGTTGCATACTTTTTCTTAGTTTCCAAAGAACATCCAATCGTTTCATTTCTTCTTCCTTCTATTGCAAGTTTATATGCTTGTTTTGCTGAATCAAGGTTTTGCAATTCACAGAAATACTTAAAAGCATTGATGGCTGGTTTATAGAACTCTGGATATGATCCTCCTTCTGGGTCAAACTTGATATTATAAGCATGAGCTAACAGCAAATCTGCTGCAAGATCTTTTCTCTGCCATTCCACACATTTGTTAATAGCTAAAGTATGTGAAATACCAGATTTAGTCTTTGAATCCAGACGGAGTTCTGCATAAATCTTTGATTTAAAAGGGTCATCTGAATGTCCAGCTAAAAATGGCTGAGTCTTACTATCTTCTAAAAATTTTTCAAAATCCCCATTTATAATAATATCATATGCTTCTTTGAACTGTTTCTTAAATAAAGGATTATCTTTTCTTTTATTCCATATTGGGATAAGAAGATTAGTTATTTTATTGGTTCTATTGCATGAACCGCATCCAGAGAGAAGATTTTCATAAAGGAGTACATTAGAGATTCCTGATATCTTATTGAATCGTTCAGGTTTTTCTTTTATAAATTGATTTAAAAAATATGTTTCTATCCTCGATGCCTGTTTTTGAATCAATGATTTTTTTACTGCTTTGCAAAAAATATCTTGTATATGCTCATGTTGTTTTCTAAAAGCCTTACGTTCGATTTCGACATTAGGATCTTCTGCAGACATCCTATAATTTTGATTCTGGAAATATTCTGTATTGATAAAATTAATATGGCTTAATAAGTAATCTGCTGCCTGATTAAGGCTTTTTCTTTCTTTTAGAAAATATGACCCTGAAAAATGATTTATGCTCCCAAGAGTTATATCTGTTCTGCTTACATCCCTTGTCTGACTATTATACCATCCAAATTTCTGCTTATAATGGCTTATATTTCTCTCAACTTTTCTTGAGTCTAGTGTGCATCTATCTTCAAAACTTCCAAGCAATGAGTCTAAGCTAAGAGAGAATCCTGCTTCCACTATTTTTGATTCTAATCTACCTATTGTTTCTTCAGATGGTTTTTGTCGAATTAACCAATTCATTATCATTGAACTGTCTGATTCCATTTTAATCTCATAATTCTTAGCAAAATAATAAACTTATCCAATAGATTTTTTGTAAATTAGAAACTTTTAAATAAAAATAGTTCTTTCCATTTAAAATATGGATAAAACAGATCAAAGAATAATTCAGGAACTGGATAAGAACCCAAAGTTAGCATTAATAAAATTAGCTAAAAAACTAAGAATATCACAGCAGGTCACAGATTACAGATTAAAGCGCATATTCAAAAGAAAACAGATAACTAAATTAACAGCAATAATTAATCTTAAATCACTAGGTCTTGAACATTACAGGGTGTTCTTTACATTTAATTCTAAAACACAATATTCAAACACAAGAATCTTTGATTACCTGAGAAATAAAAAAGAGATATATTGGGCTGCAAGAATTGGCGGCAAATTTGAATTGCTAACAGTAGTATTTGTCAAGGATTTTGAAGAATTTGACAAATTCATTGATAATTTCAATCACAATTTTCCTGGGCTGATAAGAGGGTACAAAAGTTGTTATGTTACTGAACACTATATTTACAGACATAAATATCTAAGCAGGGATTATTCTTGTATAAAATATGGCTATAATGATAAAATCACAACTATTGACAAGCTTGATAATTATATATTAAATAAAATAAAAGACAATTGCAGAATTTCTTCTCTGGAACTCTCTAAAGTTGTAAATGTATCTTATAAAACAATAATAAACCGGATTAAATCACTGGAAAAAAAGAGGATTATTCTTGGTTATAGGATGTTTATTAAATGCCCAGAGCATAACCCGTTTATAATTCTATTCTCCTTCAGAGATTACTCAAAAAAAGAAGAAAAGAGATTAATATCATATTTAGGCATGGAAAATAATATTACCCAGATTTTAAGATTATTTGGTGTGTGGAATATGTTTATCCATATCAGGATTGAGGATAATGAATTACTTCAAAATTTTATTATCAAACTAAGAAGTAAATTTTCTATAATTGATGACTATGAAATTATTCCAGTATTTGAAGAGATCTCAATAAATCTATTTCCTATAAAGTAAAAGTGAGACTCAATTCAGATAAATCAACCTGGATAATAAGATAACTTATGTTGATTATATATCAAAAGAAAAATATAACTTTCAATATCTTTACTGAATTTTGTTTTTACTTCTTCTAAGATAGTTCTTAATTCTTTTGCATTTTTCACTTCTAAATCGATTCCTATATCATATTTTCCTAAATATTTTACAAAATATATTATATTTGGATGTTGTTTAAAAAAAGTGAATATCTCTTTTATTCTACTAAATTTCTTTAACCTAAATAAAATATTATAATACTCATAATCTAATAAAGTTATATTGATTATAGGTCGAAATGCCTGAATAATCTCTTTTTTTTGTAATTGCCTTATTCTATATGAAACTGCCCCAGGAGTAAGTTTTAATTTATTAGAAATTTCATATAGGGGCATTTTTGCATTATTTACAAGTAGATTTATTATTTTAATATCAATCTTATCTATAGGAATACTTGAGATTTTTTTATAGTATATATCTGGAGAATGATCATATTTTTCATCAAATAAATAAGCCCTTCCTGATGAATGATTTTCTGTTATTAACATGAGGTCTCTTTCTGAAACATATCTAGAATATTTCTCTAAGAATTTATTTAGAAATTCCTCAAAAACAAATGGATTTTCTACCCAGGAAATAACAATTAGATTATAATGCCCATCACAACTAACCACCCATCCTGTATTTTTATCCTGAGTTAAATAGTCTATAATCTCTTTTTTTACTCTAACATCACTATCCTGAAAGTTTAACATCAACTTATAAGTAAGATAACCTAATTTTGAAATGTTTAAAACAGAATAATATCCCTTAATTAATCCTTGTTTTTCTAACTTTTCAATTCTATATCTTACTGCATCTTTGCTTAACCCAACCTTTTTAGCAATTTGATTATTGCTTTGTCTTGAATTTATATCTAATTGTTTTATTATCCTATTATCCTTTAAATCTAATATTGGCCCAACCATAATCGCCATAATTTAAAATGACTTTATAAATATTTCGTTTTGATGTATTTTTGCTCAAAAACATTCAAATAAAAATAAGGACTCATGATAATGCCATTGCATAATAACAAATAATACAGGAAACAAAATGAAAACACAAATAAAACTTAAAAAAAGATTATTCCCAATCTTAGTGCCAACTTTCAATGAAAAAAGAGCAATCTTAGAAACCAATAGAAAAATAGATTATAGTTTAGAGAATAATTTAAACTTTCCACCTAGTTTAAAAAATAAATCTGCTTATCGTTTAACAGCCATGTATGGCCCTAAGGCATGCAATTTTAAATGTCCAGATTATTGCTGCACAGAAGGAATTTCTCAAGGAAACTTGAGTTCAGGACAATTAAAAGAAATACTAAATCAGGCTAAATATCTAGGAGTAAAATCCTCTTATTGGCCAGGTTTAGGAGAATCTCTTTTGCATAAAGAATTTTTAAGTGTTTTAGAGCATAGCCATTCACTTGGTATCGAACCTGTTGTTTTTACCAATGGCTCATTATTTTGGAATAATAAGTTATGTAATAAATCTCTGGGAATTAGTTCAGATGAATTATTAAATAAACTAAGAGATTTAAATGTGAATCTTTATGTGAAATATTGGAATTCTAATCCTAAAAAAGCTGCTGAAATGACAGGAGTAAGTGAAAAAGAGTATCCTTATTCAAAAATAAACGGAAAATCAGTTCCTCTAGCCCTAAAAAAATTAGTACGATATTTGCCTCTGGAAAAAATTGGTGTGGAAACAATGGTTTCTAGAGAAAATTATAAAGATGTAGTTGATAATATTATCCCCTATGTGAATGACTTGAACATTTATTGTTATTTAGAACCAGTCATTTTATCAGGAAAAGCAGAAAATAAAATACATTTGTTATTAACAACAAAACAAACACAAAACCTCAAAAGATTGTTTGTCAGCGGAGGCAAATACTGTCAAAAGAGACAGGCTCTTGATCTTATATTGATAGGAGATAGAATGAGCCCAGGAATTGTTATTCCTCCAAAAGAAGAAGATTGTGTTATAGATGAAGATGGCAAAGTTAAAGATCTTTTTGAAATATATCATAATCCCTATTTTAGAAAAGTAAGGAAAATAGCTGAAGAAATGGATGGATGTCTTTGTAGAGCAGTTTACGAAAAAAAGATAAACATCGACCATTATTGAGGGCACTAAAGTCAAACATTCTAAGTTTTATACTCTCATTAAGAAAAAACACAACAAGCTGGGCTTTTACTTTGAGATATCCCATAGACTAATAAAAAATTTCTCTTCAACTGCCAATTATTGTCTTCTCCAGATAATAGTAACAGAGTACAAAAGATTATAAAGGATATATTATTTATGTACTCAGAATTAATCTATGGAGGCATCAAAATGACTGAATTACAATTTAATTATGAACAAAGATGCGCATGTATTCCTGCTGCAATTTCAGTAAATGATCAGAAATACAAAGATTTAATCACAAGTAGTATTCAAGGTTCTCTATCAACTACCGAAACACCAGAATATCAAGCACAATTTAGAAATAGTCCAGACAACATAGAAACACAAGTTAATATATATGTGGCTTTACTGGATGATGTATGTGACAGATTAAATAAGGGAGTTCAAAGACTTGAACCAGATAAAACAAAAACCCAAGAGTTAACTTCTACATTTGAAAATATTCTGTGAGATTCTTATGCTATAATGACATTGAATGATGTTGTTTCGTTAGCAGATGGTACGCCTCTTTTTATGGGATATTTGGAAGAGAGATTAGGTGATGAGAAACCTACAACTGAAGCAATAGAAAAGGCAGTAGGCGATTACATATCAAAACTCAAAGTTAAAGAAGTCTGGGATACAAAAGGATTTACATCTAAATTACTTGCTAATTTGGAAGCTGTACTATTATAAACCTTTTTTATCTTTTTATTTCCTAATATTTTCTAACTTGACCCACCAGAAGATAAATTTATATACTCCTTTTGATTCTCTTTATTTATGTCTAAAGATTATGATTTATTTACTCTTTTTGGAAACCCAGAACTCAGGGCACGTACAGGCTCATTTATGAAACAGGTTGTTTCTTCCATTAAAGAAAGAGATAAAAAAATCAAAGAGAATTCAGAAATATTTCTAAGAGAGTTTGGAATTAAATATTGCCCAGTTCACACAAGCTGTTTAGTAGAAAAAGTAGAACCTGATGTAAGAATGATTGAATTTTATGGAAAAGATTACACTTTTTTATATACTGAATGTACATCAATGAAATTATGTCAAAGTAATATAAGTTTTGACGATGGATTAATAAAAAAAATTAAAGAGAACGAAAATTTGATTGAAGTTCAACAAACAGAGTGTACAGAATGTGTCTCATGTGGAAGTAAGGAAGGAAAAGTATATTATACTGGGTTCCATATTCCATTCAGCAGCAGAGAGGGTGATATAAATGACAAAGCTATTAAATTGAAACAAGGAGAAATAGTTCTAGGCAAACATAAATTATATCTTTTTGAAAGACCATGTCACACTTATTTGGCTGCAAATCATGGTGGATTAGATTTTAATCAAAGTTCATATAGCAAATCATAAATCAACTTAATCAATCCTAAGAGCATTAATCAGCGCACACTTTGATAACCGCCTTTAACCCCATTTTTTGAAAAAACAATCTGCCAGAGTTGATTCTTTCTTGATCTAAAACTTCCTGCGCAGCACAGAAGATAATATATCCACATTCTGTAAAACCTTTTATCATAATTATGTTTTATCTTATCCCAATTCCTTTTGAAATTATCATGCCAAGCCATAAGAGTCTTGTCATAGTCTGCGCCGAAATTATGCCAGTCTTCCAACGTAAACAATCCTTCAGCTGATTTTGTGATTTGTTTTGCTGAAGGAAGCATAGAATTTGGAAAGATATATTTATTAATCCATGGATCAGTAATACTTACAGATTTGTTGCCTGCAATTGTATGTAATAAAAATAATCCTTCTGGTTTGAGACACTTGTGCACAATTTTCATATAAGTCCTAAAATTTTTATTACCTACATGCTCAAACATGCCTATAGAGATTATCCTGTCAAATTTCTGATTTAAATTTCTATAATCCTGCAACCTTATATCAACTGGAAAGCCTTTGCAAAGCTCTCTTCCAAAAGCCACCTGCTCTTTTGATACTGTTATCCCTACGACATTGACCTTATATTTCTCTGCAGCATATCTTGCAAAGCTTCCCCAGCCACAGCCAATATCCAGAACATCCATGCCTGGCTTCAATCCAACTTTTTTGCATATAAGATCTAACTTTGCTTCCTGCGCCTGATCTAATGTTTTTGCATCATTCCAATAGCCGCAACTATATACCATCCTCTTATCAAGCATATTCTTATAAAGATCATTGCCTACATCATAATGCTTTTTTCCTATCTCATAAGCTTTTGCTTTCTTTTGCAGATTTGTTATCTTTGCTTTGAATATACTAAATATCAAATGCATTTGCATTATTACTTTTTTATCCATCGCTACTCTCAGAATCCTATTGAAAAATTCATCAAGCGCTTTACAGTCCCACCATCCATCCATGTAAGATTCTCCCAATGCTAGCGAACCGCCAGCTAAAACTCTTGAATATAATTTAGAATTATGTACCTGAACATCCCATGCCCTGTTGCCATCAATCTGAATATCTGCTTGAGCAAGAAGTCTTGCCATTGTTTGTTTCGGGTTTGTTGCCATTTGTTAAATGAATTACTGATATACTTTAAAAAATTTTTGTTTATTTGATAAATTTATTCCTAAAGAGAGGTTATGGTCTAAATCCTCTTTTTTCTATAACATCATAATTCTATTTTAAGATCACAATCAATCCAACTTTCTGCAAAAATATCTCTTAATCAGCGCACACTTTGATAACCGCCTTTAACCCCGTTTTTTGAAAACACAATCTGCCAGAGTTGGTTCTTTCTTGATCTAAAGCCGCCTGCACAACACTTGAGATAGTATGTCCACATCCTGTTAAATCTTCCATCATAATTATGTTTTATCTTATCCCAATTCCTCTTGAAATTATCATGCCAAACCATAAGAGTCTTGTCATAGTCTGCGCCGAAATTATGCCAGTCTTCTAATACAAACAATCCTTCAGCTGATTTTGTGATTTGTTTTGCTGAAGGAAGCATAGAATTTGGAAAGATATATTTATTAATCCATGGATCATTCATAATTACAGATTTGTTGCCGCCAATTGTATGCAATAAAAATAATCCTTCTGGTTTGAGACACTTGTGCACAATTTTCATATAAGTCCTAAAATTTTTATTACCTACATGCTCAAACATGCCTATGGATATTACCCTGTCAAACTTTTGGTCTAAAGTTCTATAATCCTGCAGCTTTATATCAACTGGAAAGTCTTTGCAGAGTTCTGTTCCAAGAGCTACCTGTTCTTTTGATACTGTTACCCCTACGACATTGACCTTATATTTCTCTGCAGCATATCTTGCAAAGCTTCCCCAGCCGCAGCCAATATCCAGAACATCCATTCCAGGTTTCAATCCAACTTTTTTGCATATAATTTCTAATTTTGCTTCTTGTGCCTGATCAAGTGTTTTTGCATTATTCCAATAGCCGCAACTATACACCATCCTCTTATCCAGCATATTCTTATAAAGATCATTGCCTATATCATAATGCTTTTTTCCTATCTCATAAGCTTTTGCTTTCTTTTGCAGATTTGTTATCTTTGCTTTGAATATACTAAATATCAAATGCATTTGCATTATTACTTTCTCATCTACCGCTACTCTCAGAATCCTATTGAAAAATTCATCAAGCGCTTTGCAATCCCACCATCCATCCATATAAGATTCTCCCAATGCTAGTGAACCACCAGCTAAAATCCTTGAATATAATTTAGAATTATGTACATGGACATCCCATGCCCTGTTTCCATCAATCTTAATATCTGCTTGAGCAAGAAGGGTTTCTATTGTTTGTTTCGCGTTTGTTGCCATTTTCTAAAAAAATTAATGAAATACTTTAATAGTTTTCAGTTTTTTTATAAATTTCATCACAATAAACACTTCATACCATGTTTTGTTTGGCATGATAAATTCCTTATAATCTTTTAGCTATAATCCCTGAATATTTTGCCAGAAAGCTTTTCAGGTTTATTTCTCAGATAATTTTCAAATCTCTGTTCCAAAAAGTTTCTATGCTTATCCTTTAATCCATATTGATCAAGTACTGAATCAAAAACACCTTCAAGAAATTTGCCTATAATTATCCTTGCAGGATAGGATTTTCTGCCTTCTGCTTTAAGAGAATCAATTATAAATAAATTTTCAGGTCTCGCTCCACAAAAATACAATGCTCCAGACTCATATTCATTTTTAGCAATGCTTTGCGCCTGATACAAAGCTCTCCCAAGACAATAATCTCCAGGATTATCTATCCCTGCAAGCTTTGCAGAATCCAATATATGGCGACAGTTAGTTATACATCCATACTTTAAAGAATCTATGCAATCCTTCTTTGGAGAATCAATTCCTTTCAAACATCTTTTCATAACTCCTTCATTGCGAAAGCCCTTACCTGCAAAGCCAGCAGGACTTGCAACATTACCTACATCTCCAGGTTTTGCATTTATGATTAAATCCTTGAAAAAATCATCTGTATTTGCCTCTTCAGCCAGCAGGAATGATGTTCCAATCTGCACAGCATCAAAGCCAGCATCAAGCGCGCGCACAAAATCAACAGGTGTCCTTATGCCACCGCCGAAAATAATCTTCATGCCTTTTTTATCAATCTCTGCGTGTGTATATTGCTCAAGCGTAGATTCAAACCCTACACCATGACCATTATGACCTCCTGCATCCATGGTCTCAAGCACAATATAAGTGCCATTTCTCTTAATATGCCCCTGCAGCTGGTCAACAGATGATACAATCGGAATTGTCCAGTAATGATAAGAATCATTTAAATACTTTGCCTGCCCCTTAATCCTTTTTAATACTTCTTTTGACATTCCTGCTCCCGAAGCAATATAATCAGCACCTATATCCCTGCCAAGTCCATAGTTTTTTTCATAATCTGAACCTTTAACAAGATTATTTATCCCTACAATAAAATCAAGATTACTTAGATCAAGTTCTTTAATTTTCTTTCTATATCTTGTTCCTGTTGCTGCAATAGTTCCAGCGCACCCAGCCTTTCCGCAGGCCATTGCCAAATCAATAACAGATATATCAATAGCCATGCCTCCCTGAAAGATTAATGTCTCAAGACTCTTGCCATTTATTTTAAAAGGAAAATATTTCTGAAATAAATCTACAACAGATTGTATCTTATACTTCTCTTCTGGTTTGAAATCAGCCATAAAATATCCTCTAAAAGATTAAATAATTTATAGTTAATAAAATAATTTATAGATTATACTCAGACTTTAAATATATTACTATTTAATAGAACTTTGCAAGAGCCTTTGGCTTATGCAAAAGTTTTTGAAATCACAATATTTATAACCTTAATATGAATTAGAGTCTCATAAGCCGAGGTCGCATAATCCGGTATTGCGGTGGTCTCGAAAGATAAATAATCGGGTTAACCACTGTCCTTGGACATCTGGGTTCAAAAAGGAATATCTCTGCAGATTTCCTATGAAAGTCCCAGCCTCGGCGTCTATCTTACTAAAAGCATTTATTTATCTATTTGATTCTTTTATTAACTATCTAAACCTTACAATCAACCAGAGAATTAAACTCCAACCAATCTCCATTCAACAATACAAAAATTAATAAACAAGTATTAAGATTAATGATATGATGAAGAATTTAAAAGGTTTAAGCCAAAAAGAAGCTGACAAAAAACTGAAAGAATATGGATCAAATGAAATAAAGGAACTGATTCATACTTCTCCTTTTCAGATTCTTCTAAGGCAGATAAAGACAAATTTTATTATATATTTATTATTTATTGCCGCAATATTATGCTTCTTTGTTGGTAAATCTATAACAGGGTATGCTATTTTTGGGGTCATAATTATTGTTACCCTGGCTGGATTTTTTCAGGAATACAAAGCAGAAAAAGCAATTAAAGCTTTGAAACAAATGATTCTGTCAATTTCTATTGTTATAAGAAATGGCAAAGAAATTGAGATTCCTTCACATGAGATTGTGCCAGGAGATATTATAATTTTAAGAACAGGTGAAAAAATTTCAGCAGATTGCCTTATTCTAGAAGAGAAAGAATTACGGGTTAATGAATCAGTCTTAACAGGCGAATCTCAGGAAATCAAAAAGCTTGTAGCGAGAAACGAAAAAGATTACAAAAAAGAGAATCTAATCTTCATGGGAACACATGTTGTTAATGGTAAATGTATTGCTAAAGTTTTGCATACAGGTATGAATACAGAATTTGGCAAAATAGCTGGGATGATTTCTAAAGCTGAAAAAGAACTACCTTTGCAGAGAAAGGTGAATAATATAGCAAAACGTTTAGTATTTATTGCAGTAACAGTTTCTATTTTAACTGGTTGCATCATGCTAATAAGAAATTTGCCTTTTTCTTATGATCTTTTCGTAGATGTTCTCATTGTGGTTATCGCCTTGTCTGTCTCTGCATTTCCTGAAGGCTTTCCTCTTGTTCTTATCTCCACTCTTGCTTCTGGCGCTTCTAGAATGGCAAAAAAAAATGCAATAGTAAACAGAATGTCAATAATTGAAACTTTGGGTGAGACCACAGTCATCTGCACTGACAAAACAGGAACAATAACTCGGGGAGAAATGACTGTAAAAGAAATATTTGCTGATAATAAACTATTTGATATTACAGGTGCAGGATTTGAAGCAGAAGGTGATTTCTTATATAATAGTAAAAAAATAGATATTCAGAAAAATACCACCTTGAAATTGCTTCTAAAAACAGCTGTCTTATGCAATGATGCAAAAATTGAAAGAAAAGGCACAGACAAAGAATATAACATAAGAGGCACACCAACAGAAGCATCTTTATTAATAATGTCTGCAAAGGCTGGAATTTTCAGAGAAGATATGGAATTTATAAGAGAAGAAGAGATTCCATTCAGTTCTGAAAGAAAAATAATGTCTATTTTATGCAAAAAGAAACAGGGGAATTATATTTATTCAAAGGGAGCTCCAGAAATTTTGATTGATAAATGCAGGTTTATGCAAAAAGGAGATAAGATCATTAAATTGAATAAAAAAGAAAAAGAAAAAATCTTAGATTTCAATAAAAAATTCACATTGAGAAAATTCAGGGTTCTTGCCCTTGCTTATAAAGAAACACCATCTTTTAAGAGAAATGACTTTGAAAATGACTTAGTTTTTTTAGGTTTAGTAGCTATAGAAGATCCTCCAAGAGAAGAAGTTAAAGAAGCCATAAAAATATGCAAGGATGCTGGAATAAGCATCAAAATGATTACAGGGGACAACAAAGAAACTGCTATTGAAATAGCAAAAGAAATAGGGCTTAAGAAAAAAGGCATCATTATTGGAGAAGAAATAGATAAACTAACAGATGCTGAACTTTCAAAGAATGTAAATAAAGTTACAATATTTGCGAGAGTTAGACCTGAACACAAGTTGAGAATTGTAAAAGCACTAAAACAAAATGGCGAGATTGTCACAATGACTGGAGATGGTGTAAATGATGCTCCTGCATTAAAAGAAGCCCACATTGGTGTGGCAATGGGTAAAAATGGCACAGATGTTACAAGAGAAGTAGCTGATTTAACCTTAAAAGATGATAATTTTGCCACAATCGTTTCTGCTGTTAGAGAAGGTCGGACAATTTTTAATAACATCCAGAAATTTGTTACATACCAACTTTCTTGTAATTATGCTGAATTATTTATTATATTCTTTGGAATATTGCTTGGCTTACCTTTACCATTAGTTGCATTGCAGATTTTATTTATGAATCTTGTTACAGATAATCTTCCAGCAATTTCTTTAGGTTTTAATCCTTCCTCTTCTGATATAATGAGAACAAAACCAAGAAGAGAGTCCAATATCTTGAATAGGAATCTGACAATTTTACTTATAATTGCTGGAACTATAATGGGCATTTTAACTTTAGGTGTGTTTTATTTTACCCTAAATGTTCTTAAACAAGATATTATGATAGCAAGAACTACAGCACTGGTAACTTTGATATTCTTTGAAATAGCAAATGCTTTCAACTTCAGGTCTTTTAGAAAAGGAATATTAACTCGTTCACCTTTTGTAAACAAATATTTAATCTATGCTTCTTTTATTTCCATCATAGCAACATTAGCAATAATTTATACACCTTTAAATAAAATATTTGAAACACTTCCAATCAGTTTATTCAATCTCCTGATAGCTTTCATAATATCTTTCTCAATAGTAATTGTTTTTGATTTATTGAAAGCAATAAAAGGGAATTTAGTTAAAAATCTATAAGAAAAGAAATATTTAAATACTCCTTTAATCATAATACAATAAAAGAGGTGATTTACAATCAATCTGGCTTATTCAAGGTACATTCCAACCATATTTTTCCTAGGCATATTTTACCTTGCCTATCTTGTGCTAAAGCCAGTTCTTATCCCTATGGTTATTTCAGCTATAGTAGCTTATGTTTCATACCCACTTTATCAGAAAATTCAGCGCTTTATCAAATCTCAGACATGGTCTGCCCTGATAGTTTCAGTTCTCATCCTCATTATAATAGCAGTGCCACTAATATTTCTATTGAATTCATTGATTATGCAGACACAGGTAGTTTATACCATGTCAAGAAAGATAATTGTTACAGGAGGAATACTGGGCAGCCAGTGCCAGGAAGATGGAAATATTCTATGTTCTATCATAAGCCCTCTGCAGGAGGTTATGGCAGATCCTAAAACTAAATATTATCTTGATGATGCATTAAAGGGCATATCATCATCTTTTATCGATCAGGCAACAAATTTTATCTTTGCAATACCTAAACGAATCCTTGAATTCTTTATCATGCTTTTTACTACATTTTATCTGCTCAAGGAGGGTCCAAGACTTGTAAAATGGATAAGAGACCTCTTGCCAATTAATCATTCCAGTTCCAAGTTGCTGCTCAGGCGGATGAAAAAGGTATTATCTGCCATGATTTATGGATATTTTTTTATTGCAATTATGCAGGGTGTACTTGGAGGCATTGGATTTTTTATAGTTGGAATACCATCTGCGCTTTTCTGGGGAATACTAATGGGTATTGCTGGCCTGATTCCTATGGCAGGAACTGCTATTATATGGGTGCCAGCATCACTATTCCTTATCCTGAACGGTTTCATAGGAGATAACAATATTGAAATATGGAAAGGCATTGGGCTTTTTCTCTATGGCTCGATCATTGTTTCAACTATAGATAATTTTGTAAGACCAAAGATTGTCAGTACCAGGGCAAATATCCACCCTGTCCTTGTGCTGTTAGGTATTGTTGGTGGGGTACAGATATTTGGGTTTATAGGATTATTGATTGGCCCTATAATCCTCTCTATGATGGTCACTCTGCTTTGCATGTATAAAAATATACCCCATGAAAAGAATGAATCTAAGACTAAAGCAATCATAACTAAAAATAAGAATGGCTCAAAAAAAGGAAAAAAATGAAATTCAAAGTCAAAGATATGGATATCGCAACAGGAGGCATACTTATAGTCTTGATAAACAAGAATGATGCTGACAAATATGACCTCCATGCTATGGACAGGGTTAAGCTGACTAATGGAAGATATTCTGAAACTGCCCTCATTGATATAGGAGAAAGCAAGAAAGTGGTTCCATCAGGAACTATAGGTCTTTTTGAAGAAGTAATGCACTCACTGAAAGCTAAATCTAAAGATACTATTCATATGAGACTTGCGCGCAAACCGCTATCTGTGCAGTTCATAAAAAAGAAGCTTGATGGAAAGACATTGAATAAGAGCGAGATTGATCAGATTGTTTGGGATATAGTACACAATAAGCTTAATGATGTTGAATTAACTTATTTTGTTTCAGCATGCTATACAAATGTAGTAACTCTGAAAGAAACTGTGCTGCTTACAAAAGCTATGGCTGAATGCGGAGATATTCTCAAAATCAATGATTATCCAGTGATGGACAAGCATTGTATAGGAGGAGTGGCAGGAAACAGGACTACAATGATTCTGGTGCCTATAATCGCTGCTGCAGGACTAAAGATTCCAAAAACAAGCTCAAGGTCTATCACAAGCCCTGCAGGAACAGCAGACACCATGGAAGTGCTGACAAATGTATCAATTCCTATAAAAAAGATGAAATCCATTATCAAAGAGATAAATGGGTGTATGGTATGGGGTGGAGCTCTTAATCTTGCACCTTCAGATGACAAGATAATTAAAGTGGAAAGGCCTTTAGCAATAGATGCCGAAAGCCAGTTGCTTGCAAGCATCATGGCAAAGAAACATTCTGTGTCTAGCACACATATACTTATAGACATTCCTATCGGCAAGGGAGCAAAGATTGAATCAAAGGAAGAAGCACTTAATCTTAAAGAAAGCTTTGAGCAGGTTGGTCAGGCTCTTAAGAAGCATATCAAAGTCATAATTACCGATGGCAGTCAGCCTATAGGCAAGGGAATAGGTCCTGCTCTTGAAGCAAGAGATGTGCTTTGGATTTTAAAAGGAGATCCAAATCAGCCTCAGGGTCTAAAGCAGAAGTCAGTTCTTATGGCAGGATATATGCTTGAACTTGCAGGAAAATCAAAACCAGGATTCGGCTACAAATCTGCGCTTGGAATATTGGAATCAGGAGCAGCTTATAAAAAAATGAAGGAGATAATAAAAAAACAAGGCGGAAAAAATAATATTAAGCCTGAAGATATAAAATTAGGCAAATATACTTATAACTACAAAGCTTCAAGAAGTGGCAGAGTAGGGCATATAGATAATCAGATAATCTCACGAATCGCAAGGATTGCAGGCGCGCCAAAGGATAAGGAAGCAGGAATCTATTTATTCAAACATAAAAAGTATAAAGTAAAAAAAGAAGAAATACTCTTTACCCTATATGCAGAAAGCAAAGAAAAGTTTAGAAATGCCATAGCAGAATTAAAGACACAACACCCCTACATAATTAAATGACATTATCAGTCTTTATAGCAGAATCCTCTTTTCTTATGCCATTCTTGTTCGTTGTTTCTATATTGCATAATTTCTGAGAATTCTGGAACTGATATGTATCCTTTTTCAACCCCTACATCAATCAAAGTATCAATATTTGTAAGTGCGATAAGGTTTATATTAGACTTCTGAAATTTTTGGGATGCGTTTTGGAACCTGTCACAGATAACAATACAATTCTTGACAGATCCCCCTGCCTGGCGGATTGCATTGATAAAATCAAATGTTGTATCTCCATAACCTATTGTATCAGATACAAAAAGCACTTTTTCATCCCTCATATAATTTTCTGGAAGGCATTCAATCCTGGAGCGCATGTTCTTCTTTATATTTTTTCTGACAAATATTTCCTTCGCACTCAGCCTTTCTGCAAGATGAGAACTGAATGGCATACCTCTTGTTTCTCCTCCTGCAATAATATCATATTCAAGCTTTCCTGCAATTGATACAAGATCATCAAGCAGCTTGTTTCTTATTCTGGGATGACCTATCATCATTTCTGAATATATATAAAATGGAGAACGGTTTTTTCCTACATAAAAAGGGTCTTCAAGGGTGAAATCAATCGCTTCAGAACTCCATAAGATCTCTGCATATTCTCTTGCCATATCCCTCTGAACAGGAAAATTGACTGGAGCATTTTCTTCTTCTACTTTTACAACTATAGACCCTATATCAGGAGTTCCTATGCAGGCATTGACAGCTACAGAATATAATCCAGAAAATTTTCTGGAAAGATTTATGTCTGTCAAACTGGAATAAACTTTGCCATGAGGATCATTGATAAACATCAATTGCAAATCTTTTTCCTTCATTGTTTTTTCTATGTCTTCTATTTGTTTTTCAGGATTATCTATGCTATTGCACATAAGATATCCATTCTGTTTATATTCACTTTCTGCAGGGATTCTCTGCCTTACATCCTCAATAAGATTCTTTATATTAAAAGAAGTGCTGTCATTGAAAAACATCATCCTGCATTTATTCTCCTCAATATCACTTAATAAACATCTTATAAGTGATTCCTTTGTATAACTTGGCTTTTTCATGTTAAGATATGAGAAATTACATTTATATATATAATTATCTATAAAGAACAACTCTAGACAATTACAGGTTAGTGATTAATTCTCTTAGCTCTCCCTCACCAATATCAGACCTTATCCCATAGGGGGAGAAATGGGTGTCGCTTACTCTGAATCCCTTTTTAATTATTGCATCTTTTATTACGCAGGTTTTTTTAATCTTAAGCTTATGCAATTTGCAGAATGCATGCAGTTGATAAAACCCAACAGTCCTTATCTTTGATTCTTCGTATATAACTTCAAGAAATTTTGATAATTTGTCATCTTTATTCGATTCCATTATCTCTTTCGCAAGCTTTGAATCCCACAATTGACCTGTCCACAGAGGTCCACAGCAATTGAATATCATATGAAGTTTCTGCATAGCATCAACATGTGATTTCCCTTTTCTGCACATGAAAAAAATTCTCATGTAATGATCTTTTGAATAGCTAAAGACAGGGGTCATAGCTTTATCATACTGAGCTCCGATAAGCTGCACTTTCCTGATTAATATGCGAATGCCAGTTTCATGCATGAGTTCATCGCGCTTTGGCTCTGCCCAGTATTTTCTTCTGCATGCTTTAGGATAAGTGCCGCATAATGCTGAAGTATCTGTTGCTGTGACAGCAAGGATACCTTCGCGCGCAATCTTTTTAAGAGCGCAATCAAGAAAAGAATTTGGCGAACCAAAAGGATCAATATCAATATAATGAAAACCTCTGGACTTTATCATAAATAAGTTTACATCTTCACATGAAAGACACACCCTTTCATCATCCTTAAGATTATTCTGCAAGAGATTCTTTTTTATCAACCCAACTGCTGCTTCAGAATAATCATTGATATGCAGATCTTTGATGATATCCTTGTTCAGTTCTTTAAGAAATCTTATTGCCCGCACCCCGCTTCCTGCTAAAGAATCTGCTATAACCATACCTTTCTTATCAAGAGCATTCAAAAGCAATATGGATATATCCCTATTCATCTTCATGATTGGATTATAGAAGACAGGCAGCTCTTTGGATATCTTCTCCTGTTCAAATATTGTAACAACTGCCTCTCCTTCAGTTACATCTTTTTGCATAATTGAGACAGGTTTGTCCTGATATATAAACTCTCTTAATGTCAAACTTTAGAAACAATTAAAAAACCACAGGAATTCCTATGTTCAATGAGATTTTTAAGACTAAATAACAAAGTAATGCTTGCTCCAATGGCAGGCATAACAAATCTGCCATTTAGGCTCTTATGCCTTGAATATGGTGCTGCGGCTGTATTTACAGAGATGATAAGCGCTGATGCGCTGGCAATGGAAAGCAGGAGTTCATTATCTTTTGCACAAACTGATGCTATTGAAAATCCAGTCGGACTACAGCTCTTCAGCAGCAATGCAGATAATCTGGTAAAAGCCGCAGAGATTATGCAGAAAGATTTTGATTTCATAGATATTAATATGGGCTGTTCTATTGCAAAAGTCCTAAAGCAGCAGGCTGGGGCATATCTTCTCAAGAATCCTGCCAAAGTTGCTCAAATAATCACTAAAGTCTCAGATGCTATTGATATCCCACTTACTATAAAGATAAGATCAGGATTCAATAGTGTAAACGCTGTTGAGATCGCGCAGATTGCTGAAAATAACGGCGCAGCTGCTGTAACAATCCATCCAAGAACAGCTATGCAGGGATTTTCAGGGGATGCTGATTGGGATATCATAAAAAAAGTCAAGGAAAACATAAATATCCCAGTAATAGGCAATGGTGATATAAGGGAAGCACCTGATGCTGAAGGGATGTTTGACAAAACTGGATGTGATTTTATCATGATAGGCCGCGCTGCAAGAGGGAACCCTTTCATCTTTAGGCAGGTAAATAAATATCTTGCTAATAAAACAATGATTGAACAGAACAGTAATCAAAAGATTAATGATTTTATACGCTATGCTAAACTTGCAGAAAAATTTGATATGTTATCATTAAATGACCTCAAAACAAAGGCACAGCAATTTACTCGTACTCTGCCTGATTCATGCAGGATGAGGCAAGAGATAGCTAAGATTAATGATATCAATAAGATAAAAGAATTGATAAAAAGTTTAGATTAATATTCAGAATCTGGGCATTATCCCCTTACCATATTGGTATTTCAAGTTTAAGATATCGCTCTTTATTTTTAGAAATTTTTACATTATTCTTTACTTTTCTGATACCTTCATAAAATCCAATAACAGGTTTATTAATCTCTCTTTGCAGAATACTATAATAATCTGCTGAAGCTATATGTATTGTACCAATCAGTGTGATATTAGTATCATCCTTCTTATATCCTATGATAGGTGTATACGGAACATCATTCTCTACTTTAAAAAAGTTCATGGATTTAGGAAGATGTATCTAAATTTATAAACATTTCTCAGATTTGATAGTTAAATCAATAAAATATATATATCAGAACATTTCTATAATGAATTATGGAAGGATTTTTCATAGAAACATTTAATTATTTGTATACAGCATTTGAAAAAATATTTACAAAGCTTGTAGTGGCCATAGTAATTCTTCTCTTAGGCTTCATCCTTGGACGCGTAGTAGGCAAGATTATTCTTAAAGTGCTCAAAGAGATCGAACTCAACAAGATTATAGAGAAGACTACAGGAATAAAAGTTTCAATTGCTGAAATAATCTCAAAAGCCCTAACTTATTTCATATACTTCATATTTATCATCGCTGCTCTTGAAAAGCTTAACATCAGCGCTGTCGCATTTAACCTTCTCGCAGGAGGAGTGATGCTCATCATCATCATCTCTTTATTCCTTGCAATCAAGGATTTCATCCCTAATATGATTGCAGGTATATACATAACAAAAAAAAAATTTGTTGAGAAAGGAGATATCATCAAGATAGATAAGATCAAAGGAAAAATCATAGAAGTGCAATTAAACACAACAAAGATAGAAACCAAGAATGGAGACATCTTATTTGTGCCAAATTCTAATCTTGTAAAATCAAAGATAATCAAACTCTTCTCAAACTCTGATAAAAATAAAGAAAGCGGAAAAGATAATAATTAACTAAAAAAGTTTGCTACCATTCGAAGACTGGTGAAAACATTTTTTATTTTAAGCAACCTTCTCAAGCAGGCTGACTAAATTCCATAGTTGCGTTCTTGTAAAGGATTCTATATTAATATCATCTGACAACTCTTCAAGAATATTCAATGCTTTGCTAACATTGATAGACATGTCCCCATCAGATTCTAAAAGCGAAAGCACCTCTCCTACTTTATTACATACATTTTTAGGTGTTGAAGAATCTCCATTAAGCTCATTGATACAAGCTTTAATTTCTTCTATACTTTCTGGCATTTCAATCACCCCCTTCCTGTTTCTCTTCTTGACGCATAGAGTCCAGTACATCTGATTGTAGAGACTTAGATTGCTCCCTGAGCTTTTCTTCCTGTTTCTCGATTGATCTTAGCCTGATGCCAAGTGTTTCTTTCTTCTGCTCCAATTCATCCTTAAGCTCATCCTTTTTAGAAGCTATCATAATGTTGCCAATAATTTTATATGCCTTATCAGTGCTTTCAATCTCTTTTAGGGCAGAATCCACTTCAACAAGCTGCGACTGAATTTGTTGTTTCTGCACAAGAAATGTCTGCATGTTCTGTTCTAAAAGCTGGAGTTTTGAAATTTTTTTTTGTGTTCCTTTATCCATGTCCATTTTCATCACTTATTCTCCCCATATTTTCAAATATTGTTAGCATTTGCGTTGTTGAATTCATAATAGCACGCAGTGCCACAGAATCTTTTGCATGAATGTTTATGCCAAGCCTCTTATCCTTTTTCTCAATAGCGACTGAACCTCTGCCTCTTTCATGAATCTCTGGCATAAGACACTTATAAAGCTTTTCAATATTACTTTCAATATTGTCATACACTTGTATCTCTGCCGAATATTTCATCTTGCTTTTATTTTATTGCTCTTAGTCCTTGGCTTAAATAATATCTTACCGCCACAGTAAGGGCATCGCACTCTTTTACCCATTTGCTCTTGAGAAATCTCTTTATTGCATGAAAAACATTTGTATACAGTCATTTTTATTTTACTCCCATTGAATATGCTTTCCCAGTAAACTTAGCTCCGCATTTGCTACATCCCCAAATGCCTACAGCAACCCTTTTCACTCCAACCTTTCTGCAGTAAGGACATTTCTGCCTTTTCTGATATTGGTTTTCGATAAGACCTGCCTTGACTTTAAGCCTTTTACCATATCTTGCACCGTATCTTTTTGTTGAACCTGCTTTCTTATTCACTGCCATTTTGTCTCACATCCATATCTCACAGCTGAAACGCTCAGAAATAGAACATTTCCTGAACCATCTTTATAGTCTTGTAACATGGGGCTACCCGGATTTGAACCGGGGTCGTCTGGTCCCAAACCAGAAAGGATGGTCCAAGCTACCCTATAGCCCCAATCTATTAATATAGTGATTAGGCTAACCTTTTTAAACTTATTGGTATGGAATTATCCAGTATGGAATTTGATAGAAAAACTTTTAGACAAGTCAAGACTTATGAAAAAGTTTTTTATTATAGAAATTGATTAGTCATGCTTTTTCTCGCTCAGCTTTTTCTGAAGCTTTTTTATCTGCCCTTTCAACTCAATCATCTTAAGTTCTCTTCCTACTGCAAGATCATGAAATCTTTCAAGGTCTTCAATCTTTGCGCTAAGCTCTTTTGTCCTTTCCTCGACTTTTGTTTCTAGTTCTTTTGCATATCCTTTAATCTTAGCTTCTGCTTTCTTTCTTTCTGTTATGTCAGTCACCATACCAAGCGAAGCAGGTTTTCCTCGATATTGAATCAATTTTGTTGTCATGATAACATCTAACCTTTTGCCTTTTTGAGTTATTAGGACGCATTCAAATGGTTCAATATCCTTACCTTCCATATTCTTAATTATAAATTTTCTTATATCCGGCCTGAACTCTGGCACAACCAGGTTCATAAAATCAAAATTTTTAGAATAGCCTTGTTCACGCGTATATCCCATAACTTCAGCTGCTTTCTGATTGGCATATACTATGCTCTTAAAATTATGAATATAAATCATAGAAGGATTTTCCTCTGCCAGCACTCTGAATTGCTTCTCAGATTCCTTTAATTTATCATCAGATCTTTTAGACTCAAGTGCCTTGCCGACAATCTCAGAGCATATGCGAAGGAGCATAAGGTCGTCATCATTCCATTCTCCTGCGTTTGCAACATCATCAAATCCTGCAAACCCCACTAATTTTCCTCCTATGTATAAAGGAATGACAAGCAGGGATTTGATATCCTGACTTTCCAGCAGCTTTTGTGTAGCCTTTGCTGCTTTCGGCATCTTTGATACATCAGTTATATGGATTGTATTACCCCTCCTCAACTGTGCTACCCACCATGGCAGGCTGTTAGAAGGAATATTCTGAAGATTTTTTATCTGGGGAAATACACCTTTCCTGCACCATTCATGAGTATTGCTCATTGTTTTTCCATCTTTACTGAAAAGGAAAAGGTAAGCGCGACTTGCCCCGCTCAATCTGCCAATATTTCTAAGTGTATAATTAATAGCTGTATTGATATTCTTTACTGCAATGAACCGCGATGAGACAGTAGAAACAGTTTTTTCAAATATCAATCTTTGCTTCAGCTTTTTCTCTATCTTTTTTCTCTTATCAATCTCTAACTGCAATCTTTTTTTATCATAATCTGCCATATTGAGAAGATCTAGAAGCATTAGTATATAATTTTTTCGTTTAGGGTGCCAACTTCAGACAAATTGTAATAAATAAGCAAAAAATAAAGAAAAATAAAGAAAAAATAAAAATCCTAGTCTAACAGTTACCATCAGAAGCAGCTGAAGAAGCAGAAATTGTTGTACTGCATTCTTTAGGAGTACTTTCAAATAATGCGCATAGGACTTTCTTTATGCTTTCAGGATCCCTGCCGCCACTATATGTTTCTCCATTAATCAGAAATGTTGGTGATGCACGAGGCATACTTAATTGTCCTGTTCGATCTAAAGTAAGAAGTTTCTTTATTATAGCATCCTGTTCCTCTGCAATATCCAGTTTTCCTGAAGATTCACAATGTTTTATTGCTTCAATATCCACTCCAACGCTTTCAGCAACACCTTCCCAGCAAGTATCTACATTTCCAGAGCTACAATCCTTATTGATTCCTAAAGTGAATTTGAAGAAATCCTCATAGCCAAGTTCTTCAAGAGCGCAAAGCTCTCTTACACCCTGATTTCCCTCTTGCTCGCCATGCAGTGATTGAACCTTATCACCAGATACGCTAATGATATAATGAGGTACAATCTCTATTTTGTCGCCAAATAGCTTATATAATTCTGATGCAGCCTCATCTGCTGGGTTCCCGTATGGACAGAAAGCCATGACAAAATAATCAAGCCTTGGCTTATCTGAATCATAGCCTAAAACCTTAAGGTTTTCATCAGGATAATTACTTAATAGTGCCTCCTGTTCTTCTCTTTTTTCTGCATCCACAGCCCAAATTGCTCCTGTAGCAGCATCAAGTAGTTTATAGTTTTCGCCGACTTTCTCAAATGCGCCTCTGACCTGCAGATTCTCTTGCCATGTACTTGTATCTTCAAGTTCTTTAGTCAATATGTAAGCAGGCAGATATTCTACATCAAACATATCAGCAACAGCTTTGCCATCTTTAGAGCTAATATCAACATATTCAATCTCAACTCCTGGGAAAAGCTGCTCTGTCACTTCTACAATCCTTGTTGTATCACATGTGCTGCATTCCTTATCATTCAATACGACCATATATACTTTTACTGAATCAACATAGCTGCATTCAGCCCCTTCAGTTCCTGGATTCAAGCATTTAGGTATCTTTCCCTCTTTAGCAGGACAATCTGTATCATCAGAACATACTGGCAGTCCTGTGCATGCAGGATGCTCTACTTTAACGCAGATAGCTTTCAGGAATGAATCTGAATCCCTTTTTCCATCATATGCTTCACCATCCAGATAAATAGTTGGGCTTCCTCTTGCTTCTCTTGCCTCAGCTCTTTTGATTGATTCTGACAAAAGATCAGCTCCTTCTCCGCTTTCAAAGCATGCATTGACAGACTCATAATCAAGTCCTGCTGAATCTGCGCATTTCTCAAATGTCTTGTCAGCATTCATAATATCCTTATTCTGGCAGATTATAAATTCCATGTATTCATAAGGATTATACTTCATAGCGCATAGCTGCCTGATATTCTCATCAACCTCTGGTTGCCCATGAAGACTGCTGAATTCTCCATCCCCTAGATCATTTGCGATGTAATCTATTGTAAAATCTAAACTATCACCCATTGTTCCAAGAACATCAATTATGCTATCTTCTACCTGGGTTCCGTATGGGCATTGGCTCATAACATAGAACTCAAGCCTTGCAGATCCTGATTCTGATAGTTCTAAATCACTATAATCACCAGGCATTGTATCTCCATTATTATTAGTATAATTCCACCCGAATGCAATAAGAGCAAGTCCAATTAGAACAACAGCATAGAGCCATGCCTTTTTTGAACTCTTATCATTAATATTTTCAGATTTTGGAACATCATTAACATCCTCATCATTAACAGAATCGTCATTAACAACCTCATCTTTAACATTCTCTTCTTTAGGCTTGTCTTTTGTTTTTGAAGTTTCTTCGGTTTTAGCCTCTTCTTTAGCCTCTTCTTTAGCCTCTTCTTTAACCTCTGCTATTACTTCTTCAACATCTTCCTCTATCATCTTTTCTTCAATTTTTTCTTTAGGCTTTTTCATTTCATTACCTTCTTTTACTTTTTTTTCTTTTGCCAAAAATATCATCCCCCTTATTTCTTTTCTTAACAGGATAAATCACTAAATCTGTACAAATCTTAATTAAAGCTGTACCTATTTCAAAATGATTAACTAAAATAGATAAATGATATTCTATTTAAAGTTTATGGATTTGCTTGCGAGTTTTTCGAATAATTATAATCAAGGCTTCTAGCCTTAAGTAGGTTAGAAGATTTTGTCTTAGACCTATAATTAATGCGTCCTTATGTTGATTTTCAATCAACCTACAATTTGATAGCATCAATCC
>JAYEPB010000142.1:0-7706 GCA_034723595.1 Nanobdellota archaeon | reverse complement strand
GCATATTTAATACCACTTGATTACACCAGTCACAGACTGGTGGTATAAAATATATCAAAACCCATTAATATACCCCTCAACAATATCCATAACCTCTTTCCTGGCAGCTTCGATGAACTTGACTGTTCCAGCGCATTCATGTCCTCCTCCTTCGATAAATCCGTATGGAACTTTTTCTCTCAGCTCTTTGAGTATGTGGTGGATATTGAAGCCTTTGACATCTTCTGTTGCCCTCACTGTGATGAAATCAGGTCCTGAACTTAGGGTTATTACAGGTTTTTTCTTGTCTTGCATAACCCAGTCATGAAACATTCCTGTTGCTTTTCCTGCTGGAGGATAGCTGCCTCTCCTATTCACTTCCCCGATATCCAGCCTCGCAATCACAACATTTTCTCTCTCATCAATAATACCATACTGCTTTGATGCTTTGAGCTGCTCTTCTTCAAGATATGTTATATCTGGCAGCATAAGCTCAACAAGCTCTTTCTGCTTTTCAATGTCCGCCCCTAATAGATCATTCACAAGCCCTCTTGATTCTATGAATCTGAGATAATATGCTTCAAAATCAATTGTCTTTGCAAGCTTCTTGAGATATTCATGGCTGAATCCTTTTTCCTCAGCTATTTTCAGGTACTTGTCAAACTCTTCTCCTTTTGACCTGTCTCCTACTCCAGCAAGAGCTGGAAGAATCTCTATATATTTTACTTCATTGTTTATAAATCGCGCAATCTCTGCAGCAAGCATGCCCGCAGTATAATTTCCGTCTCCTCCTGCTGCATGTGATGTGACATTGATATCTGCGTATTTATCTACTGGAAGATTGTCGTTCTCATCTTTCTCTCCAGGATAATGATGGTCAGCCACAATGACTTTAGCGCCATAGAGTCTCATCTTCTTTATGCCTGGGATATCCTCCTCAGTCCCTCCATTATCAACAAGTATAACAAGAGGTTCTTTTCTTCCAAACCTCTCTTTGTCATCCATTGAATGTGCAAGGTCCTTAACAACATCTGTATATTCATAGAACGGAGCTTTTGATGGCGCACGCTTGTAAAATTGCCACCCTGCCCTTGGATCATCATGATTCTGCATTATCAACGGCAGTATTGCTCTTTCCAATGCTATGCCTCCGCAGTACCCGTCACAGTCTGCATGGTGTCTTAGAATGATTGGCCTTGATTCAAGTATTGCCTTTTTTACTATTTTTGCAAACATGATTATCTTCTGCTTCATTTTATCAAGAAGCTCGCTTTCTATCATAAATAAAACATCTGATGGTGTTGCTTTTTCTTCAGCAATCCTTTCTATCTTTCTCTTTAATTGGCTTTCCTTGCTCCCTCCCAACTGCCTGAAGCTGACAAGTTCTGCTTCAAGGTTATTATCATATTCCTTTAACTGAAGCATTGCACTTATAGCCATTTCCTCTTCTAGTTCTGGGAATGCTCTCTTGCCAGCTCCTGCAAAAGACTTGGAAGAAATAGTCCCGCTTCCGTCAAACAGGGTGAATAAAGTAGGGCCTGAACTCTGCCTTATGCCTATAACCTTTGCATGTATCCTGACTTCTTTGCCCACATCATCAAGAGTGAATGAAGCGATATTCTGAGCCTCTTCATCTATCTCGTATTTGCCTTCAAGATATTCAAGTTCAAGTCCAAAAGGAAGAGTTATCTTGATTACTTTTACTGGAATCATGCCTTCTTCCTTATCCATCTTGTCTTTGTTGATAAGCTTACCTTTCACATTCTTATTGAGGCTGATAAGCTTGTTTGGAAGTATCTTTCCCAGGTAGGCATGATTGAGTTTGACAGCAGAAATGTCTGCATAAGTCGAAAACTTCTTTATTTTTATTGTCTGTTTGTTGTTTTCATTATCTGTTTTTTCTTGTTCTTTGTTTTCCATTTTTTCACTTATTTCTTATAATTACAATTATTATTTACCATGGGATTCCGTAAGTAGGAGTATCTTGCTTCTGTTCTTCGTTTTCATATGTTTCTTCTTCAGATTCTCTTTCTTCATCATACCCTTCTTCAGATTTCCATTCAGAATGACCCCATTGGATTATCATATCAATTCCGATCCTTTCAGTATAATAAGGGACATCGCAAGCTCCAAAACAGCTTCCAAGCCAGATGAATGCTTTCGCATCTGTCTGAGATTCAATCTCTTCTTTTATTTCTTTTGCTCTTGGCTTCAGACCGTCAGGAAGCTGAATTAGCACTTTCTGTGCGTTGTTTGCATTAATTTTTTCAACAGCCTTTCCAATCTCCATATTATAATCCATGATAATCATATCAAAAGAATATGTCTGTTTAAATATTTATCGTAAATCATGTTAAGAATTATTTTGTTCTATCAGGATGATAAATATCGCATAATTGTTTAAGGTCTTTGCCTAACCTTTGGAAATATTCATCAGACTCAACAAATCCTAAACATGAAACTAACCCATCAACTTTCATATTTCCAACTTTTATGTCTCTATGGTTTGAAACTTGAATATTAATTGCGCCGTGTTTAGGTATTTCATATGACTTTATAATTTGTCTTGAAAAGTTATATACCTTGCTTATTTGGATTATTTCAAAATGTGTAGATATATCGCAACCATATCTCTTTACTAATGCGCTTAAATCGTCTTCTAAATCTGCCTGCATCTTTTCTCCAGTTTCATCTTTTCCTGTGTATAATACATAATTTTTCATATATCATTTGTACTTCTCAAGTAGTATATAAATTTTCTGGTTTTAGCCTTTTTGCCACTTCTATAATCTGCTTTTTCTACTGATCTATTGACCAGTGGTGGTCGGTTTTCTTTGACAACAGAGATTTTGCTACACCAACTTTTAGCATGTTATCATTTTAGAGGTAAAACAAAACTATTTAATAATCCCTTTCTTATTTATATAATAGAATATATGGCTGAGATAAATGAAAATCTATTTAAAAGTATATGAACTGGACTCAAAGCAGGCAGCGAGAGCTTTGAAAAAAGCTGTCAAAAATGAAAAAGGGATCCATGCTGTAGATATAAATTTCAGGACTTCTATTGCAAAAGTAAGATTTGATGAAAACATAATAACTCAGCACAGGGTTAAGATAGCCTTCCTTAAAGCAGGCCATATTGTGGGCATATATGGGAAACCTGAGCAGGAAGAGATTGAAGAATCTATTGAAGGGGTTGCAAGAGCTGAAGGCGGGCAGGAGGCTCTTGAGGAAAAGGAGGATAAGGTTACAAAAGTATTGAAAAAGATTCTTCCTTTTGGCAGAAAAAAAGAGGCAGAAGCTCAACCTGAAGCAGAAAGAGAAGAGATAGAAGAGAAGAAAGAACCAGAAGTGGAAGAGGCGCCAGTTGAAAAGGAAGCTGAACCTGAAGAAGTAGTTGAAGAAGAAAAAGAAGAGCTTCCTGCAGGGGAGGAGAAGCCAGCGCTTAAAAAAGCTGTTGGTGGATTCGCAGGCATGAAAAAATCATTTTCTCAGGCGATAGAAAGGAGAAAGGAAGAAAGGAAGAAATCGAAAGAGAAAAAGAGGATTGAAAAAGAAAAGAAGAAGGTAGAGCTTGCTAAGAAAAGAAAGATTGAAGAGAAAGAAAAGGAAAAGATAAGAAAAGAGCGCGAAAAAGAAAAAAGTCAATTTGAAAAAAAGATTGCACAGGAGAAAGAGAAGCTTGAAAGGATAAAGCAGAAGGTAGAAGAGGCAAAAAAGAAAGCTCCTGCGCAAAAGAAAGAAGAGATAATCACTAAGCAAGCCGTCAAAAAGGTTCCAGGCATAAAACAGGCTATCTCCCTGGCATTTGAAAAAAGGAGAGAAAGAATAAAGAAAGAAAAAGAAAGAAAAAAGAAAATTACTCTGAAAGAAATTAAAGAGAAACAGCGGCAGGTGGCATTAAAAAAGAAATCAAAAGATCTTACAAAGACAATAAAGATTGAAGAAAAAGCAACAATCCCTGTATCTGTACAGCTTGATAAAAGTGTGCTTCCTGAAATAGTTGAAGAGATAATTCCTGCTGTCAAAATTCAGAAAGACGAACCTGTAGAAATCACAGAGGAGATGGAAAGACTTAGAATCAAGACAATATTTGTATGGATCTTCGCTGTTCCTCTGCTGTACATCTCAATTGGTTCGCATATAGGGCTGCCATCGACTTATTTCATAGAAAAATATATGAGTATTTTTCAGTTCATTCTGGCGACTCCTATTGTTGCTATAGGATATAGATTCTATATAAAAGGAATAAGGTCAGTAATGAATAAAAAACTTAATATGTACACCCTTATAGCATTAGGCACTGGCTTTGTCTATCTTTACAGCTTGTTTTCTTCAGTCATGATAATGGCTGGCAGGGAATATTTCAGGAGCCAGCTTTACTATGGGGTTGCTGGTTTGCTTGTAGCGTTCATAATGCTTGGCAATCATCTTGAGGCAAAGGCACATGCAAAAGTTATTGCTTCAATTAAAGATCTCTTGAAGCTCAGGCCAAAACAAGCAATGATTCTGGCAGACGGTGAGGAGAAACTAGAAGATATTGAAAAGGTCAGGATAGGAGATATTGTTGTTATCAAGCCAGGAGAAAATATTCCTGTAGATGGTAAGATTATTGCAGGATTCTCGACAGTTGATGAATCAATGATGACTGGAGAATGGATGCCTGTAGATAAGAAAGAGGAAGATGTAGTGATTAGTGGAACAATCAATAAATCAGGGGCATTTAATTTTAAGGCAGAGAAAGTAGGGCAAAAGACTACCATTATGCAGATTGTTCATTTTGTCATGAAAGCTTATGCTCGCAAGGCTCCTGTTGAAAAGCTTGCTGATAAGGTATCCTTACTTTTTGTTCCAATAGTGATTGGGATAGCATTCATATCATTCATCGCATGGATTATAGCAGGCCAGGGATTTGGCTTTGCGTTGTTGATAGCTGTTTCAGTTCTTATTATAGCCTGCCCCTCAGCTTTGGGTCTGGCTGCTCCTACCACAGTCATGGTGGCAGTTTCTCTTGGCGCAAGGCAGGGAATATTGCTCAAGGGAACTGATATAATACAGAAGATGCAGGAAATTGATACTTTTGTATTTGATAAGGCTGGCGCGCTTACGCAGGGCAGGCCAGAGGTTACTGATATCATAGGATATGGAAAATATAACAAAGAAAATATACTTAAGATTGCAGCTACTGCAGAAAATAAGTCAGAGCATCCATTTGCAAAAGCGATTGTCCATGCAGCAAAGCTTGAGGACATAAAACTGGCACGCAGCCAGGGTTTCAAAGCTCATCCAGGATTAGGTGTGGAGGCAAAGATAAACAAGTCCCTTGTGTTAATAGGAAAGAGAAAGCTGATGCTGTCCAGGAACATAAGCCTGAAAAAGATAGAGATTGACCTTGATAATCTTGAGAGCGCAGGAAAATCTGCTGTGATAGTAGCGGTCGGAAAGAAAGCAGCAGGCATAATAGCTTTTGCAGACAGGATTAAGCCATATTCCCATGAGGTTGCAGCTGCCCTCCATAAGATGAAAAAAGATGTCATTATGATGACAGGGGATAACAGGAAAACCTCAGAGTCTATCGCTGGCTGGCTTGGCATAAACCATGTGCTGGCTGATATCCTGCCAGGGAATAAAGCAAAAGAGATTAAGAAACTGCAGGCGCAGGGAAAAACAGTGGCAATGATTGGAGATGGGATAAATGACTCTGCTGCTCTTGTTCAGTCAGATGTTGGCATTGCCATAGGCACTGGAGCAGATATAGCTATTGAATCCGGCAGCATTGTGCTTATGAAAGATGATATCTGTGATGTAATTACAGCTGTTGATTTAAGCAAGGCTGCAATGAGAAAGATAAATCAAAATCTTGCATGGGCATTCCTCTATAATCTGATTGGCATACCTGTTGCAGCAGGAATACTATATCCCTCTACAGGCTGGCTGCTCAGCCCTGTGATTGCTGGTGCTGCAATGGCATTCAGTTCTGTGAGTGTCATATCTAATTCTTTGCTTTTGAGGAGATTCAGGCCAAGGAAGTTGAAATTGCTATGACATAACCTCTTTTATCCTGGAAATACTGTATTGTTCCGGAAGCTCTGCAATTTCTGCAATACGATATGCTTCTTTTATATCACCTGTCTTAAGAAATCCATTCATAGCCTTTTTTGCAGGTTCTGATATGTATTCCTTAGGCAATTCTATTCCCAAGGCAAAGTGTATAGTATCTCTTAATCTGTGGGATATAAAATTGACATTACAATCTGGTTCATTGTACGCATTTTGCAAAGATTTAATTTGCTTTTCATAACCTGCTATTGCTTCCTTACGAAACATTTCAAAATTAAGATTATAATCATCAATAAAATCTAGGCCTGACATATCACACAAATAGCCGGAAATATTTTCTTTAAAAGATTCTATTGCAGGAACAGTCATTTTATCTGTAGTCATAAAACTATCAACAAATTTCATGGTATCTCTGTATTTTGATTGTCCTAACAAAGATTCATATATCTTATTTTTCTGGTTCTCTGAAAAAATATTTTTATGACCAATCTTTCTCTCCTTAAGAACATTTTTTAACTTTATCGCCTGATTATAATCCCCAACCAAATCAACATCTGCAATAATTTGATTAGCAGTATTCCTTACCAAATCATCAGACATAAATTCCTCTTCTTCTACTAAATATCTTATCTTTTCATCATTTTCTAAAGTTGCTAATTTATTACAATTATATTGTTCAATCTCTTTAGATAGTTGAAACTTTTTCAAATACTCAAAATTAAAATTTTCAATATTATCAGTCAGATCAGTCTTATAATCTTCAAATGCAATTTCAAAAATTTCAGCTAATTTCTTAATAAAAGGGAGTGTTCTACGTCCGGTTTTGTCTTCGCACGATTCAATCCTTTTTTTAATCCTATCAATTGCAGCTATTTTTACAAAGTCTTCTGGCAATCCTACGATCTTTGCTTTATATGAAGTATTTAAAAGATACTTTTCTTCAGAAACATAATTGCAACCATTAATTGTTCTGCTGAAATACTTTTTCATTTCATCCTTAATTATATCTATATTAAGCTTATTCTCTTGAAGGAATTTTGTAAAGTCTTCAAATCGTTCTTTAAACTGGTCATCTATAAGGATGTCATTTGAAATTACCGACCTAACGTAAGTTTTAGTAAATTCCTCTGGAAGTTCATTATCAATTGATGTTTTTATTGCTTCTTTTTTCCCATCATAATTTACTGCTTCATACCAGAGCCTTTTAATTGTATTTTTCTTAAACCTAGTAACATCCTCCTGACTAAGATGAGGCGATTCTTGAAATCTTGAGATTACATCTTCTAGTGAATAATTAGCATTTATCACTTTTTGAGGTATTTTCTCAAAAAGATTGCATATGAAATCAGGAGAATCTTTATCTTCTATAAGGCCTGTTCTTTCTAATAGGTCTATCAAATTACCCAAATCTTTAATCTTTCTACCATGCCCCTCCATATTTTTTTCAAATATAAATTGTCTTAATTCACTTTTGTCTGCAAATTCCAGCATATCCAATTTATCATAGAAATTAAGTTTATCTCTCCTTGGTAGTTTTTTAATGTGAGCGCAGTGAACTAGGGGTTTAATTCCCCGACCTTTAGGTCGTTTATTCTAGAAAAAAATTTATAGCGGCTTCGCCGCAGTATATACTGCGGACGAAACTGCGCTATTATTTTCTTGCA
>JAYEPB010000141.1:0-25902 GCA_034723595.1 Nanobdellota archaeon | reverse complement strand
GATTGATGCTATCAAATTGTAGGTTGATTGAAAATCAACATAAGGACGCATTAATTATAGGTCTAAGACAAAATCTTCTAACCTACTTAAGGCTAGAAGCCTTGATTATAATTATTCGAAAAACTCGTCCAATTCCCAAAGTTTATATATCTCAATAGATTACTCTTGAAGAGTCATGAAAATAATTAATATTTATAACAATAAGAAATGAGGTAACAAAAATGGCAAAAAATGCAATATTACTATACAGGGGAAATAACCCACTATTAAAAGTAATTGGAGATATCCTGAAGAATGATTTCAAAATAGAAAGTATTGATTCTGAACAATACACACAAATGGATTATGAGAAATGCAATGGAATTACTGATTTATTTAACAATTATGGGCTTGTGCTTACAGACAACACTATGTATAGAAAAGGAAGTAATGTTGTTTCACTCTATAATTTGATGAGGGATTTGACACATGAAGATTGGTCTGAGCAGGTTAAACAAGTCGCTGACCATATTAGAGAGAGTGGCAAAGATCCAGTCTTACTTCCAGTTGCAATAAGTGATCATATGACACATTATTGGAAATGCGATGAGGACGATAATGATATTAATGAATTAGAAACAAAGCTTAATCCAGAAAAAACAGAAAAGATTAAGCAGGATTATGGCGATGAAAATGGTTTTTTAGGCAATAGATATTCTCTTTCTCAATCAAAAAGATATAAAAAAGATATTTATATCTGTCAGTTATTAGGTGAAATAACTGGAATCAAAGTATTGCCATTTTCAAAAGATTTGGATAATCCTAGTTTTATGATCTCATCTTATAGGGGTAAAATGAACTCTGTTGGGACAATCACCAAAGCTTTAAAAGAAATAGATGTAGACCCTTCTAAAGCAGTGATTTTAGGAGATCATCATCTTCGTTATTTTACAAAAGAGGGTGTTGAAAAGACTGAACTTAACAAAGTTAAATTTTACCCTATATGTCAGTGTTGTCTTAGTCTTAATCCAGAAGTAAGAATTGGCTATACTAAAGAGATGCTAAATCTAGGAATTGATGTATTAGAGCATAAATCAGGGCAAAGAGATTATTCATTACTAGTCAATAAAGTAAAAAATCTTATTACAGAAATGCATAAGAAGAAGAAACATCAAAAATAATGAGGTAACAAAAGATTTAAATCCAGTAAAATCAATAGAAAAATATATTAAGGAAAACCTCTATGAATCATATTAAAACAGATTTGCCTTAGGAAAACCACTAAAATTTCAGGATTTCCAAAAGGCACTATAAAAGAGGTGCTAATATGCTAAGATATATTGACATTAACTACAAACCTACAAACAAAGATGTTGTGTGCGAATATTTTGTTGAGCCTAACAAGATAACTCTTGAGCAGGCTTGCGAACACATTGCAGGAGAATCATCAATTGGGACATGGACAACTATTTCTACTATGAATGAGAAGATTGCGAAAAAGCTGAAGCCGCATGTCTATTCCATAAACCATGCGACAGGTGAAGTAAAGATAGCTTATCCTAATGAGCTTTTTGAAGCAGGCAACATGGCAGAGATTCTTAGTTCAATTGCAGGAAATATATTTGGCATGAAAGTTATCAATAATCTCAGGCTGCAGGACATTACTTTTCCTAAGAAGATTGTAGATTCATTTAAAGGTCCTGAGTTTGGGATTCCAGGCATAAGAAAGCTATTGAAAGTGAAAGACAGGCCGCTTGTAGGCACAATAGTAAAGCCAAAAGTAGGTCTTAATGAAAAGCAGCATGCAAAAGTAGCTTATGATTCATGGATTGGCGGGCTTGATGTTGTCAAGGATGACGAGAACCTGAGTTCCATGATCTTCAACAAATTCGAGAAGAGAATAGAAGAGACTCTTGCAAAAAGAGACAAAGCAGAAGAAAGAACTGGTGATAAGAAGATATACATGCCAAACATAACTGCAGAGACAAATGAGATGCTCAGGAGGGCAAAGCATGTGAAAAGCCTTGGAGGAGAATATATCATGGTTGATATTTTGACAGTAGGATGGTCTGCGCTGCAGACAATCAGGGATGCTAATCTTGGCATGGTGATACACGCACACAGAGCAATGCATGGCGCCATTACAAGGAATCCAAAGCATGGAATATCAATGCTTACTATCGCAAAGATTGCAAGGCTCATAGGTGTTGACCAACTTCACATAGGCACAGCTGTTGGAAAGATGGAAGGCAGCCCAATTGAGACAGAAGATATATGTGATGAGATAGAAGACAATATGATTAAGACAAAGTCTAAAGAGCATATGCTTGAGCAGAAATGGTTCAATAAGAAGCCAGTATTTGCAGTAGCATCAGGCGGACTCCATCCTAGTCTAATTCCTCCATTGATAAAGATACTTGGCAAGAATATAATCATGCAGTTCGGAGGCGGATGCCATGGCCATCCTGATGGAACAGTAGCAGGAGCAAGAGCCATAAGACAGGCTCTTGATGCAGCACTTAAGAAGCAGAATCTGCAGAAATATGCTAAGACACATCCTGATTTGGATAAAGCATTACAGAAATGGGGAACTAGTTAAAAATAGAAAGAAGGAATAGAAAAACAAAGAACTAGAGAAAAACAAAAAAGAAAACAAGAGGTGGATAAAGATGGATTGTAAAATAGATTGTAAAAAAATTTCATTGGCTACAATCGCTATCTGGATTGTATCTAACATATTAGGTTTTGTCACCTGCGGCTGGCTTTTTAATTGGGTTTATCAAATACCCCCAAATATATGGAAAACTGCAGAACAAGTGACAGGCAATATGGTATGGGCAACTCTATTAGGTCTTATTCCAGCTATATTATTTACAGTTGTATTCGTAATTTTATATAAAGGAATTCCTGGAAAAGGAATCAAGAAAGGAATAAATTACGGAATCATTGTATGGCTTGTGAGCGCATTTGGAGGATTGATGACAATGCCATTTTACATGACAATATCAGCTACTGTTATTATCTATTGGATAATACAAAGCTTGGTGGTAAATGTTGTTAATGGAATAATTGTTGCAGCAATCTATAAGGAGAAATAATAATAAGAAATAATATTTTTATTTTTTTACATCTTTTTCTTTTTAAACTTATTACAAAGATTTTAGAACCAATGGCAGAAACAAGAATTCTTCAGAATAATCTCGTTTGAGAGGTTTTTGTTCTACATAATATTCAATAGAATCAGGCGCAACTGTTTTTACATGGATAATAGGTTCATTTCTAAGATTTAGAAAAACTTTCTGTTTTTCATTAGGATAATAAGATTGCGCTGTTTCAATTAAAGGAGAAAGCCCCTGGTATAATCTATCTTTTTTAGTTATTATTATCAAAGAGAATTCATCAGATGAAAGCATACCTGCATAACATACCCTATTAACAATATTGCCACTATCTCCACCATAGATCTCTTCAAGCAATAATCCTCCTATTTTAGCTATTTTATATTTTAACATTAATAAGCACCTATTAGATTACTCCATAATGATTTAAGAGTGATTTATCGTTTGATTTATATAATTAGCTAATATATCTTCAATACAATTGTTTTTATGATACTCCAAACAAATACAAAATCTATTTAAATATACTGGAATTTATAAAGATTTATGACATATGAATCGTATTTAAAAGAGATTTCTAAAATTCCGCTTCTTAAAAAAGAAGAGGAGAAGCAGTTAGCCGTGGTTATGAAACATGATTCGGAAGCAAAACATAAATTTTTTGCTTCAAATCTAAGATTAGTAATATCAATTGCTAAAAAATATTCCAAGAATGGAAATTTATTAGACTTAATTCAGGAAGGGAATATTGGGTTAATGACAGCAGTAGATAAATTTGAGAACTCAAAAGGATATAAATTCAGTACATATGGCACTATATGGATTAAAAGCAAAATAGTTTATTATCTTCAATCATCTCAAATTAATAGTTTACCACTTAAGTTACGAGAATTACGAAGGAAGTGTGATAGAATCAGAAATGAGTATTTTGCAAAGCATGAGAAAGAGCCTTCGAATCAATATTTATCAAAAATATCAAAAGATTATCTTGGCAAAAGCTATACTGCAGAAGAAATCAGAGAATTCAAACAGATTATATATGAATTTAAAGGTGTTTCATTAGAGGATAAAATAAAACCTGGAAGTGAAATAGATAAAAGTTATTTTATAGGTGATTGCATTGAGCAGGAAATTCTGGAAAACTTATCAGGACAATCTTTATTTAAAATAGTTAACGACCATATTGATAATATGCAATTAACTGCAAGAAATAGGCATATCCTATATGAAAAACTTGTGGAGGATCAAGATTATAATACAATTGCGCAGGAATTAAATATGACAGAATCAACAGTTAAATCACATTATTTTAAATTGCATCGAATGTTCATGGGTGATTTCAGAAAAAGTAAAGTTTATATGGAACTAAAGCAAGAAAAAGAAAAGAAATAGAAACAGCTCCAATAAAAAGCAAACTTTAAATACAATCTATTCTATATAGGATGATATATGTTAATCCCAAACCTAATACTATTTTTAATAGCATGCTTGGTTCTTGTAACCTCAGGAACCCAGCTTGTGAAAGCGCTGACCAAGCTTGCCACCTACCTGCGTGTAAGTGAATTTATAATAGGCTTTATGATTATGGCTTTCGCAACTTCTATTCCTGAACTATTTGTTGGTATCAATGCTGCGCTTGCTAAAAATACATCACTGGCTTTAGGCATGATTGTAGGATCCAATATTGCTAATTTGACAATTATAATGGGCATTGCCGTCCTGCTGAAAGGAGGTATCTCAATTAAAAGCAAGAAAACCAAAGTAGACTCGTTGTATATGTTTGTTATTACTATCCTCCCATTTGCGCTTATGTGGATAGGCAATTCAATATCAAGGATTGATGGTATCATCCTTATCTGCGCATTTTTTGTTTATGCCAGAAAATTATACAAAGAAAGGAAAGTATTCACAAAGGAATTGAAAAATCATCAGAAAAGATTAGCTCCTATTCTTAATACAATCTTATTTATCGCCAGTCTTGTACTATTGTTTTTATCTTCAAAATATGTGATACATTATGCTGAATTATTATCCCTTGATCTTACACTGCCTCCAATCATCATGGGCCTGTTCCTTATTGCCTTAGGAACATCATTGCCAGAACTTGTAGCTGGCGGAAGAGCTGTCATGATGGGGCATTCAGAGATGGCTCTTGGCAATATCATAGGCAGCGTAATAGTGAACTCTACACTTGTTCTTGGAGTCACTGCATTGATATTTCCAATCACAGCTGAACTTTTATTGTTCTTCACATCAGGAGTATTTATGCTTCTTGTCGCATTCTTATTCGCAACATTTGTAGAAAGCGGGAACAGGCTGTATATCAAAGAAGGTATTGCCCTCATATTTCTCTATGTATTCTTTATAATCATTGAGTTTTATGTGAAGGGGATATGATTTTAATCTATTATATCCTATAAAAAAATCTTTCAATCATATCATGCACAAGAAAACCTTTCTCAGTGAGAGATATTTCTTCATCTCTTTTTTCAAATAAATTCAAATCTAATAATCTATTGATTTTTCTTTTAAATTTTTCAGGAAGATTTCTTCCTCTTTTAGACATATATGTTTGTTCTATATTTTGAGACTTCATAGATTGAATAAAATCAATAAAAAATCTTGTATCTTTATCATCCTCAAATATCTTATATTGTCTATAACCTGGAACCTTTTTCAAATTCACTAAATTTTTATATTCTTTTATAGGAGCGCTTTCCCACAAATAATCCCTAATATGAGAAACTGCGCCTGGCGCTCCAAATGCAAAAACCCTGCCACCAGAAACATTTGTTTCTTTTTCCTGACTATATTGTCCCTGATCAGATGTCGGTGCAGAACCATATCTATTTGAATTTTCAACAAAATCTTTCTTTACAAAATGGATAGGTCTGGTTTGGACATAGTCACTATTTACAAGAATCTTTTTTAGTTGTGAAAAACAATAAATCTGATTACCCATATGAATATTAAAATGTCTTAATCCGGTTTTAGGATTGATCCGTAGGTAATAAAGAGTAAATTCAGGAACTCCTAAATCAATTAGCTTTCTTAAATCTTTTAAACTACTTTCTACTGACTGATCAGGAAACCCATATATCAAATCTGTATTGAAATATAAATTATTTTGTGAAATTTTATGAATGGTTTCAATTGAATCTTTTGAATTATGGCTCCTATTGAGTTTTTTTAATAATTTATCATCTAATGTCTGAATTCCAAGACTAATCCTGTTAACTCCTAATTTTTTCATAATTTCAACTTTGCTATCTGTGAGAGTGCCAGGTTTAGCTTCTACATTAAAAGAATATCCCTCTTCAAGAGGAATGCTCAATGGCAAACTTAAATATTCTTCAAATAAGCTATCTTCCAGATAAGATGGGGTTCCTCCACCAAAATAAATACTATTGACAGATTGGATATTATTTTGTAAATGATTAAATTGGCGTTTAACAGATTTGATATAATCCTCCTGGGTCTTGACATTAGCTCTCACTGTTACATCATAAATGCAGAACTTGCATCTGCTTTCACAAAAAGGGGTATGAAAATATAATCTGAATTTTTTCATTGAAACCTGGCTTAAAGCACGATTATAATCATCAATATTAAATGGTCTCCAGTTATCAAAACAATGCATTGGAAATGTATTAGCAACTTCTCTTTCTATTCCAGGCCTTGCAACTCCTTTATGATATAATTTATTAATCAAAGAACTGCATTCTTTTTCATCCATTTTATTTCCTCTCTCCAGACAATCCAATAATATCTGTTTTTAGACATAGTTCACCTCTTAGTTCAGTAAATAATTCAGGATGTTTTTTTGAATAAATTTCATAAAGATCTTCTATGCCTTGATACGATTCAGCAGAAAAATCAAATCGATTACTCCACGATTTAACACTAAGAAGAACTTGTGCTTCATTACCAATCTTTTTTATCTTTGTGAAACCTGTATTATTCATATATGATTTAATTTCATTTAATGATGAGAAATATTTGTGCTGCATCACCTCATTTGAATCCTGCTCAACAATTAAAGAGACAATCTCTGCAAATATTTTGTTATAAATTTTTGGACTCTTAATTGAACATGGCCAAACCAGCAAGGCAAGACCTTCTTCTTTCAGAGAATGATGAATATTATCAATAACCTTTTTCTGATTTTCTTTATTAAAATATTGCAAAACATAACGATTGCATATTACATCTGCATATGAAGGCTTGTGGGTCCAAAGGATATCTTTATAAATAAATTTAATCAAGCCCTGCAACTCCTGTGTCGGACCAAAAGACGAGACAAACTTTTTATTAAGATCAATGCTTTCAAGATATAAATTAAAGTTCTTAGAAATTTGATTCTGCAGCATAAAAAGAAGAGTACCATCTCCACCGCCAAAATCAGAGATTACTAGATCAGTTTTTTTTGCAAATCTCTTTATGATTGGCTTAACAAAAAAATCATGAATTAAATCCTGCCCAGCATATTGATTAGTGATTATTCCTTTATATTTAACATTCCCCCATTTAGTTGGATCTCCTTCTGAATAGAGTTCTCTATAGGATTTTTTATTTGCTTTTTCATACAATGTTATAAATTCTGCCTGGTGCATCTTAATCACTAGTTAGTGATTACTAATGCTCTAGTATATTTAAACAATATGTGTATAAAAATAGACACATTTATAAAGGGCAAGAAGATTTCAATTATATGAATCTGGAAATATTAACTAAAATAGGATTATCCAAAGCAGAATCAATTATTTATCTTTCTTTGCTTAAATTGGGAAATAGTAATGTTAAAGGCATTTCACAAGATACTGGTTTCCATAGAACAAATATTTATGATGTTCTTGAACTGCTGAAAAATAAAGGGTTAGTTGCTTTTATTAAAAAAGGAAAAACTTTCTATTATGAGACTACTGACCCTAAAAACCTTTATAATATGCTGGAAGAAAAAAAAGAAATTTTAAAAACACTTATGCCGGGTTTAGAAGCATTAAGTAAATTAAAAAAAGAAAAAATAAGTGTTTCTGTTTTTAAAGGGCAAGAAGGGATGAAATCTGTTTTCAATGATATATTAAGAGAAAAAGGCGAGATTTATGGATTAGGAATAAAAGGTCAATTAAGAGATAAGCTGCCATTTTATGCTGAACAATTTTTAAGAGATATGAAATTGCAAAAAAAGAAATATTATGGTTTATACGATAAGAAAGAGCATATTTCTCCTGTATTCACTGAAATAAGATTTCTTCCAAAAAATGTTTCTATTCCTGTGGCTACACACATCTATTCTGATAAAGTCTTAATCACAATCTGGGAGCCAGACTTAATTGCTATTCTTATCAAATCAAAAGAAGTCTCTGATACCTATAAATCACATTTTAATCTATTATGGAATATTTCAAAAAGATATAAATAATCACTTTGATGTTTTCCAGAGCAATCTGAAATAATCAAGATATCCTTTAGAGATTTCTTTATCCTGAATCAAAAAAAGAATTGCATTAAACTTCTTTATATGCCCTATGATAACAAATTCTCCAAATATCTCAATCCAGACAGGAGAAACAATATTGTCTGGCAAATATCTTACTTCAGTCAATGGCATCTTCTCTCTGATTTTTCCATAAGTCATAGCATTGCTGTCATAAATATATTTGCATTTAATTCCTTTTTTTATCCTTCTCTTATGCCAATCTAATAAAAAACCTTCAATAACCTCATTCCCGATTTTTGGCGCTCCAATTATATATTGAATATCTCCTTTATTTAAAGTCAATAAAATTTTTTCATAAACTGATTTTGCACCCTTTAGTCCTTCATAAATCTCTGATCTTATTGCATTTTTATCCTCTTTTTTCAATTCATTAAGATTAGGGATAATCTCCTCAATTTTTTGCTCTTGTTCCTTTATCTTTTGCTTTTTTTGCCGCAAAAATTCTTTTAAGCATTCTGGATCTGCAGCAGTAAAATATTTCTTATTTGCTTTTATAACATAAGACACAAGACCTTTTTGAATGAGTTTATCAAGAAATTCATAAACTTTTGAAGCATGGATATTCGCTTTCTTCACTATATTTGTTGTCGTGGACTGACCAAGTTTTAATAATGCTAAATATATCTTGATTTCAGTTTTGGTTAAGCCTATTTCCTGCAATATTTCCATATTCATGACTCTCTGAAATCCCCTGCAGTATTTAAATCTTGCTAATTTCACCCCCTCAATAGGTGAAATAAGATTATATATCTCCTGCAAAGGTCTTAATTTATGAGTAATAAATACCTTCAGAGGGTTCTGAAAGCATCATCATATTACTTAGAAGATGTTTTAGAATTAAATCTGGACAAAAGAGCTAAAGAAGGCAAACTATCATTTATTTTATTGAATCAGCCACCTATATGTGATGCTCATTGCAGACGTTGTTTTATGCCTGAGGAAAGAAGAAGATTAGGCGCAAAATATGCTCTTTCCCTTGATGAATCAAAAAAAGTTTTAGATGATGCAAGAGAATATGGAGCCTTATGCCTTGAGATATCTGGTGAAGGAGAACCCACATTAAACAAAAATCTTCCAAAATTAATTGCGCATGCGCATGAGTTAGGCTATTTAACCACTTTAATCACTAATGGTCACAGCCTGACTCAGGAATAGATTGTTTCTTATAGAGATTCAGGAGTTACACTAATTTTCAGCCATAATTCACTTGATTCTTCTAAATATGAATCAGATAATGGAACTTGCGGAGAAGGAAGCTTTGAAAAGAAAATGAGAAATTTGAATATAGCCATAGAAGCTTACAAGGGAACTACTGAAAATATAAATAATATTGAAGTCCATAGATTAGCAATCCATGCAACCTTGCAGAAAGACAATGTCCAGGATACATTAAATTTAAGAGATTACTGCCATAGTAAAGGGATTTTCTTTAGTGTTGCTCCTTTGGCTCAATTAGGCTGCGCAATTGATTATCCTGAGATGAAATTAGAACAAACTGTTGAGATAAATGGAAATGCAGTGGCTTTAGTCAAGGTTCCTGATATGTTAGGAGATAATTCAATCATTCATTCGCATAGTTCTGCCAGAGAGATTGGAAAAGAAGTTTGCGGGACTTGCTTTTATGGCACAAGCATAGGATATGATGGGAATCTGTTATTTGATGCTCACTGCGGCTATGAAATAGGAGATAAATTTGGAAATGTAAGAACAACTCCTTTTTCTGATATAATAAAAATCCAAAGAGCAATCTCTCAAAAGCTTTTCCAGAATATTGAGGGATTTTGTCCAGCAAGAGATCCAAGGTGGAATGATTTTCTTAAAAAAGTTCTTGATGACAAAATAAGGTTTTGATCATGGGAAAAAAAGTATTATTTATAGAACCAGCAAAATCATATCCCTTAGACAAAGATGGACAACCCACTCTTCCAAATAGGGAAACTGTTTCATTCTCTGCATTAATGATTTTAGGCAGTCTTGAAGAGAAAGGAATAGGCATTGATTTTATGGACTTATCAGCTGAAGGATATTCTTACAAGGAAATATTAAATAAATATATTTTACGAGTCGGACTTCCAGATGAAGCAGTTGTTCAAAGAATTTCAGAAACAAAACCCTCTGCATTGCTTATCAGTTCAATGTTTTCCACAGAACAGGAAAGAATAGTCAATCCATTGGTTACTGCTGTGCGAAAAGCATATTCAGAATTGCCAATTATTATAGGAGGACAACACGCCACCTTAAAACCCGACTGGCTGCTTGAAACAGGAAATATTGACTATGTTGTTTGCGGAGAAGGAGAAGAAACTATTAGAGAATTATTAATAGGATTTAAATCAAATAAACCTGAAAATATAAGAGGTATTGCATACAGAAAAAATGGGATTGTAATAAAAACTAAACCTAGACCTAGAATGCAGGATATTAACAGAACCTGGGCTCTTGAAAAAATATTATATAAAGAAAAAGGAGGATTACGCTATAAAAAATATTCAAAAAGACACTATCTTTATATGCACAAAATTCAGCATAAACAAAGTTTAAAAGGATTTGCATTATATTATTCTCGAGGGTGCCCTATGGCTTGCGATCATTGCACAGTCTCAATTATTGATGGTCATAAGGTCAGGCATATGGGATCTGAGCGAATGTTTGCAGATGTAAAATACCTGCATGAAACCATTGGAATTAATGTTTTTTCTAATCAGACAGATACTTTTGGGCTTCACCAGGAAGATATAAAATTCTTTAAAAAAATGAAAGAATATAGAAAAGAACATCCTGACATAATCCTAAATAACCCTAATGCTTTTTTCGCAAAATTATTTTTTGATAAATCAAAGAAAGATCAGGTAAACGAAGATCTAATAAAATTATATGCTGATGCAGGCTTTAATGTAATGACAATAGCAGTAGAGTCTTTCAATCCCAAATTTGTAAAAAAAATTGATTTTGAACATATCACTCCTTATGGGATAAGCAGGCTATTTTCAATGTTTCATGATTATGGCATGAAAACAGAACTATATATGATGTTTGGATTTCCAGAACAGACAAAAGATGAGTTAATTAAAGATGAAAAAATAATAAAGAATTTTTCTGATCTTGATGTCGTGTCATGGAATCAATGCATGGTATTCCCCGGAACACCGCATTATAAAAAAGGACTAAATAAAGGATGGTTTAATGAAAAAAGCTATAGAAAAATGCTTAGAGAGGAAGGATTATTTCTCACTCATATTCCTAAAGAATTAAATTTTAGTCAGATTCCAGAATATGATCTGAGTGAGTTCAGGAAAAGACATCCTTATCCGTTTTAAATAAAGCTATCTAACAATTTTTGTTCAGGAATTGCTATATGCCCAATATACTTGTCGCCGCCACCATAAAAAATGTGGTAATAACCATCCCAAACAGCATGACCTGTTGGCAAAACAACATTTCCACTCACAATGCCGTCTTTCTCCCATGGTTCTGTGGCTTCTAAGATTGGATTTTTAGTTCTTCCAAGTATTTTCTGAGGTTTATCTTTATCAACTAGTACTGCTCCAAACTTATAATCTCTTTTAGGTTTCATAATTGCTCCATGATAAGGAATTACCATACCTTCAGAAATTTCAAAAGGAGGATTACTTAAGCCAATATGACTTTCTTCCCAATCAGATTCTCTCTCTAATAATATATGACTTTCTAGATTCTTTACTGATCTCTGCCAAAATTCATATTTAGCTAATTCCTTGAAATCCCTAACATAAACTATTTGCATATCTGGCAGCAGCCTAATAATAATACCATAATGCTCCTTTGATTCACCGCCTGATTCTTTTTTAATCTTACGTGGAAATAACGCACAATCCTTAGTGCCCAAGAATGGGCTAACAGGTTTTGAATACTGTTCTTCAGGAATTTTATGTTTTATCTTATAAGCATACTCTTTAATCCACCTTTTCCTATATCTATCATCAGGCGCAATTTCAATCGCTTCCTGAGCAGTTATATTAGGAAAGAAAATACCAAACCTATCCCACTTCAACAGATTATGAGGCTCTGCTTCTTTTGTCCTCAAATATTCTGTTCTGGCATCAATACCATTATAATTAACTAAAAATCCATGTAAAGGCGCTTCTCCCCGTATGAAACCAACCCTCATGTCTTCGACACCTTGCTGTCCATGGGGAGGCTCAGGCGCTAATACTAATTCTTCAATTGGGCTCCCTCCCTTATCCCTAATAATCCTTACTAAATTCCCTTCAAGTAAAGCTGCATTCCTAACTATACAAGACTTCTTTATTCCATTCTCACTGTAATACAGCCGGGAAAGCAAATATACAAAAGGGCCATACTGAATGACTGCAGGATTAAGAGTTCCAAGTCTTTTGAAATCTGTAGCTACTTCTAAGCCGGGGGGAGGTTCCTCCTTCTTATCCTGAGGTGTCAGCAATTTATGCTTATTATTCTGCACGGCCATCATAGATTTTAAAATTCTCTATTCTTTTTTCCATCTGTATATTTTACTGATAATAGAAATCGAATGCATTGTCATTGCTGAATAGATATTCATAGCCAAATCAACTGTTTTTTCAGGATAGAACTTTTTAAGACCTTTTTTTGCATATTTGATATCCTGTTCAAGCGATTTCCATGTTACAAGTCCTTCTGTAGCAAGTGATTTTCTTCCTTCAGCTTTATCCAATTCCAAATCAGCTAAATCATCAGCCCGACTTATCATTGCTCCATAATTAAAGATTGCACCTGCTTTTGTTTCAGGCATCTTCATTTCCTGCGGCACATAAAAATCAATAAAATCTCTAGTTGAGTCATTACTTTCAGGAAATATAATACTGTATAGAATAAGGATAGGATATCCTCCTGTCCCATTTTTGATTTCTGTTATTTCTCTATGATTTGGATGCCAGTTTAGCTTTCTTCCCCACATTTGCGCTTGATTGTATAGTCCGATTAATTTGTCAAATCTTGACTTAAAATCATCAGGAAGCAAGCTTTCAAGTCCAGAATGGAAAGCATAAAAAAGCCCTTGTTCATCTTCTCTCTTTGCAGCCTGGTGATTCATAGTATCAAGAAAATAAACTTCCCTTATGTCAATAGGTGTAGTTTTGTCTATCAAATCATCAGATATGCAGGCAGCAGCAGATCCTAAATATGCTATTTTTCTTTTTTCTTCATCAAATTCCTTTCCTTCAAGTTTGCAGAACTGCCCTGCAATAAATGCACAGTATGCAGTAGTATTTATGCGATGTGTTATTCTCCACCTTTCATATTCCTGCGTAAGCTCTGGATAATTGGCAATAGTCTCTTCCAACACTATATCTGCTTCTGCTTTCATCTGTTTTATATCTTTTATTCCTTTGTATAAGCTAATTAATCCCATAATAGTCTAAAATTTTTATATGCTTATAAATATTCCTAAAATAATTTTAGCATGGAATATGCAGTTATTACAAAATGCAATTCAAATATCAAATCAATGATTCAAATAATCCTTCAAATTCACTGCTATCTGCTATTAACCAGTTAGTAAACTTCTTATCAACTATTGATTATAATTGTCTCAACAGTAATAAAAAACAAAGGATTTATAATGAACAATCTAACTATATTTAATTATAGCAATGAACAGGAGAAAATTTTTAAAATGGATGGGAAGAGGAGCGTTAACTATAGGAGCAACTACATCGGGATTATCTCTGATAGGTTGCAATAAAAAGTCTAATTCTCCTAAAATGATAAATCTTAATGGTGTAGAATATCAAATTCAAGATGGAATTATTAATCAAACAACAAGAGGAAATGGTCAAATAAAATTAGGAGTCATGGCTGATCTTCATGCTCATCAAGAAAATTCTCAATATTTCGCAAATCAACTAAATCAAGAAGGTGTTGATATATTTTTTTTAGCAGGAGATTTATCACATTCTTTTGGTGATTATAACGGTGCAAAAGATGATTTTAATGAAATCTTATCAGTTGTTGAACCGGTTATTGCAACAGGAAAACTTGTTTTAGCAGTGCCTGGAAATCATGAACAAAAAAAGAGATGGAAAGAAGCATCTAATTATTTAGAAAGTCATTATAATAATTTTATTGATATGAATAAAATTCCTGTTGCTGATTTAGATGATTTAACTATTATTGCTTTGGGAGGTAATGCTAATCCTCAATTTTGCGTTCCAGATGGATACTTAAGAAATAAAGATGATTTTGAGAGATTAAGCGAATTAGCAGAACAATATCAAAGTGATAAACCCCTTTTGATTGCTACACATATTCCTCAAAAGTATAAGACAAGGAGAGGATTAGATGTTAGTGACAGGGGGGGAATCAATGTTGGTGGAGAAGATTTAGCAACAATCAGAAAAGCAATTGGCTCAAAATTTGCAATAAGTGGACATATTCATGAAGCATATGGAATAATAACTCCTGATGAGCAACCTATTAAACAAGGAGAATTATCAGACAGACTTGATTTTAATCCAGGAGCTGTTTATGATCATGTTGGCAGAAACTTAAAACCTGCTGCTGGAATTCTTGAATTTAAAGAAAGCAAAGCAAAAGCCTATATTCTGAACAGATAATTATCAAATACTCAGTATATTCAATGTCAAGCTTCTTTTTTATTCATTTCCTTATAAATATCTATGCAAGTTACAAACAATGCTATAATAATAGGTCCAAAGAATAGTCCAAGAAAACCAAAGGTTTGCAAACCTCCAATCACTCCCAGAAAGATTGCAAAAGAGGACAATTTTATTTTATCACCTATTAATTTTGGTTTAAGAATATTATCAATATATCCCAGCACTAATATGCAATACACCAGAAGGATTATTCCCTGAGTTATGTTTCCCATACTAAATAGTAAAATTGTCGCAGGAATCCAGATTAACGCAGGTCCAACAGCAGGAATAAAAGCAAGAATAAACATCAATAATCCCCAGAATAAAGCAGATGGAATTCCAAGAATTGCAAAAATCATTCCTCCTGCAATCCCCTGCAATAAAGCTGTGCTTATATTTCCTCCGACAACTGCATTAATCGTCTGTCGCAATCTAGCAAAAATCTGCATCTTATGACTTCCCCTCATCGGAAGAATACTAAGTATTGTTCTATTGATAAATACCCCATAATCAAGGAAATAAAAAATAGAGAATACAATTATTACAATGGAAAACACAAACAAAATAATATTATTGACAACAGAAGACATATTTCTATAGAAAAAAACAGATATACTTCCTATTAACTCCTTAGCTTTCACAGCAAATTCTTCAGATCCAATAAATATTTTTACCTTCTCAGAGATTTGACAAAATGATGTATTTGTATCTGCACATGCGCTATTATCATAATTATCAATATAATATTCTACTTTCTGATAAACTGTTTGTGTTTGTGAAATTAAGGGAGATACAATTACGCCTAAAAAAAGTATTATGATAAGAACACTGCTTACACTTAGAATTATTTGAGACAAAACCTTATTTTTTACTTTTAATTTGATTTTTGTATATATTGGATAAAGAAAATAAGCTATTAAAGCTCCAACAATAAGAGCATTAAAAAAAGACTTGAACATATAGAGCATGAATAATGTTAACACTAAAAAAAAGATTAAAAAAATAATGTTTTTTTGATTATTGCTAATAATCATTTTTATTAATAGTAATTTTTAATTTATAAAAATATACCCCACTGCTTGCAGTGGCTGGGTGTGGTCAATGATACTTGGAAGGCATAGCCTTCTAAGTTAGTTGGATAGCAAAGCTATCTAACTTCTTAAGGAACTTCGTTCATCAACATTCGCTTACCAAGATATATGCTAGGTATGTTTTTATGACCAAAAACCCAATGTAAGATTATACCCCGCCGCTTGCGGCGATTGGGTTTTTAATTAAAAGTCAAATAATTCATTCAAAAATGATTCTTTTTTCTTTTTCTTGTAGTATTTATCATCATCTCTGTATTTCTCTTGATTCTCCTTATTGTTATGTGTTTCAGATGAGGAATTAGCAGACAATTCAATAATCTTATCAAGTTCTCCTTTATCAAGCCACACACCTCTGCACTTTGGGCAGAAATCTATCTCTACATTTTTTCTCTCACTTATTGACAAATCTACGGTTTCACAATTTGGACATTTCATTTTGTTTTCATCTCATATTTGTTTATATCTTTTCACATCATTTTAACTTTTAAACAATTTTATCAAGGATGAGTCCAATAATGATCTTTAATAAATTGATATATCTTTTCAGGCGTATTCAACTCGCTTACAGAATCATTTGGTATATCTACATCGCATTTCATTTCAACTTTCATCACCAGCTCTCTCTGTTTGTCTTCAGGCAGTTTGTAATCTGCTGACACGACTTTCTTATCAATGCAAAGATAGTCTGCGACTGTTGATTGTATTGTATCTTTAATCTTTGATTTTATTCCTTCTTCAATAGGTCTATTGTGATACATAGATATTTATGTTATTCTCTTATTTTATAAGCTTTTTGTTTTTTGCAAGTTTCCATAACATATTAAAATGTTCAATAAAACTTTTTGCAACAACATTACTTTCTATTGTTATTGCTATTGGTAATTCTGTGAATATTCCAATTATAGTTAAGTTTTCTACTGTTGTTATTGTTACTGGTGAACCAAAAGGAAGGTATCTAATTTTAGCATTTTGTTCATGGTCTTCCCTATTTGCGCTTTTGTTTAATATCTTTTTTATTTGTATCCCTTCTCTTTGTCTTCTTACTCTTACATTATGTTTAAAATAGTCATCTATTTTTTTATCATAATGCGCTGATGACAATATTCCAATATCATATAAAGTACTATTTTTATTTACAACATTCATTTCTTTTTCATACGCATTTTTTATGCCTTTAAATCCTGTAAATACTTCTATATGTATTGATTCTTTCATCTGAGATATTTTACCCATAATTTGAGGTAATATTGATTCAAAATCAGTTTTTTGTTTTTCAATATTTTCTTGTTTTTCATGTATGTAATCAAGCACTCTTTGAGGATCTGCTGGGCTAAAATGTTTTACTCCATTCTTTATGATTATACTTACCATCCCTTTGTTTTTTAGCGAGTTTAGAATTTCATATATTTTTCCTGTTTGGAGATTAGCATTATCTAATATCTCTCCTGTTGTTGACTCTCCATTATCTAATAATGCTATGTAAACCTTTGTTTCATTGGTGCTAAGTCCAATTTCTGCTAGTATTAAATCAATCATTTATAGAGATAATATCTTTGTATTTAAATAGTTTTCGATTGCCCACCTGGAGGGGGAGGGTAAGATTTATATACTCCTCGCAGTTACTAAGGAGGAGTAACGAAAGGAGATATAAATGATTATAAACAAAAACAATTGGGAAAATTATTCAGGATGGTCTGAATTTGAGATTAAGCATGTATTGCCAGAATACTTAAAAGTAATCAATATGCAAAGTTTAGAGGATAGAACAATTGTATCTATTGGATGCGGACAAGGATATCCTGATTGCTTACTGCTGAATAATAATGTTAATCTTATAGGTATTGACTCTAATGCTGAATTACTTGTTCAGGCAAAGGAAAAAGGCATAAATGCAAAGCAGTTAGATGCATACAAGATAAAGGATCATTATCCAAAGGAAATAGCAGATATTGTAATTGCGCCATTTTTGGTCCATAATACTCCTAATGAACAGATGGAGGAGTTATATCATAATTTTAATCATTTGCTAAAAAAGAATGGTAAAATTGTAATCCTTGATCCAAATGCAAATTATGAGCATATTCTGGCTGATAGTAATAGGACTTTTAGAAGACCTTTAAGTCTTAGTCAAGATAAATACTTAGATCCAAATACGCTTAATCCTGATAAAGATAAATACAGAATAGAGATAAATCTAAACAAGGGTTTAGTAAATGAAACAATGATAATCCATCAGCATAAAAGTCATGGTGAATACTTAAGGGCTTTAGAAAAAAATGAGTTTAAAGATATTAAATACAAGCCAGTGGGCTATCAGAATACAAAATATGGAGTATTGTTTCCAGCATATCAATTATGGATTGCAAAGAGGTGATTTAAATGAAAATATTTTTAGGACATTCATTTACAAATTTAATTGAAAATGGAAAAGTAAAAACAAAATATCAAGATAGAATATTAAAAATAATAGATTTAGTTAAACAAAAAGGTCACAAAATAAGTTGTTCATTGACTAGAGAAGAATTTGGCAAAAAATTAATGAATCCAGAAGAATGCACTCCACTTGATTTTAAAGAGATAAAAGATTGTAATCTCTTTTTTTGTTTCCCAGGATCAAGTGGAGGTGTCCATATTGAACTGGGATGGGCATCAGCGCTATCAAAAGACATTGTTATTCTTCTAAATAAAGAAAAAAATTACAGTCCATTAGTAAAGGGTCTTATTTGCTTGACAAATGTAAGAATAATTGAATATGATGACAATGATTTACTTGAAAAGATAAATGGGGCTTTAAAATGTCTTTAGATACGATGAAATATGGAGGATATAATGGAAAATACCTTCGGATTGACCTAACATCAGAGAAGATAGAAACCTTGGGCATCCCTTTGGACTGGATAGAAAATTATCTAGGAGGCAGTGGTTTTGGCACAAAAATTCTTTGGGACGAAGTCCTTCCTGAATCAGACCCACTCAGTCCAGAAAACAGGCTAATCTTTGCTACAGGTCCTTTAACAGGAACTTCCTGGCCATCTAGCGGTAGATTAGAAGTGATCAGCAAATCCCCATTAACAGGCATCTATGGAGACTCTAATTGTGGCGGATTCTTTGCGCCAGAGCTAAAGTCAACTGGATATGATTTAATTGTAATTCAGGGGAAATCGGAAAAACCTATTTATTTATCAATTCAGGATGAGAAAGTTGAATTAAAAGATGCTTCAGCACATTGGGGGAAAAGTACATCTGAAACATCTAAGGCTATTAAACTTGAAATAGGAGATGAAAAAGCTAAAGTTGCAAGTATTGGTGTTGCAGGAGAAAATTTAGTCAGATTTGCATGTATTATGTCCGAGGATAGGGCAGCTGCCAGGTCTGGATTAGGAGCAGTTATGGGCTATAAAAATCTTAAGGCAGTTGCAGTCAGAGGCACAAAAAAGACAAAACTAAAAGATCCAGCAAAGTATTCAATTGAATCCATTAATGCATCCAGAAAAATAAAAAATAATAAATTTACAAAAGGCTTACGAAAAAATGGAACTCCACTATTAATGGATATGATGAACAAGATAGGAAGATTACCATCTTATAATTTTAAGCAAGGATCTTTTAAAGGTATCGAGAAGATTAATGGAGAGGCATTAAAAAAAGAATATTCAGTAAAAAATATAAAATCTTGTTTTAACTGCCCTATTGGTTGCAGTAAATTAGAAAAGGTCTGTGAAGGAGAATATAAAGGGACTATCACAAAAAATTTGGAATACGAAACAATTTGTTCTCTTGGATCCAAATGCGGGAATGATAACTTAGCTTCAATAATCAAAGCAAATGAAATTTGTAATGATCTTGGCATAGATACTACTTCTGCAGGTGGAGTTATTTCCTGGGCAATGGAATGCTATGAAAACAGAATTTTTGATAAAGAAACTATAGGATTTGATTTAAAATGGGGTGATCATCATTCCATACTCTCATTACTGGAAAATATTGCTAAAAGAGAGGGATTTGGAAATATATTAGCTGAAGGAGTTAAAAGAGCTTCTGAAAAGATTGGATTAGGCTCAGAAAAATATGCTATGCATGTTAAAGGGATGGAGATTCCTGCACAAGATGGAAGGGCTCAACAATCCATGGGATTAGCGCAAGTCACTTCAAATAGGGGAGCTGACCACCTAAAGGGATTCCCAACAATTGATGAAACAGGTTATATTAAAGAATCAGTTGAAAGATATGGAGCAGATAAATTGCCAGAGATAGTAGATGGAAAAGAGACTAAACATAAACCCTTTGTTGTAAAAGATGGAGAAGATTTTTGTGCAGTTATAGATTCTTTAGGGATCTGTAAATTTGGAACACAGTTCCCTCCAGCACTTTATTGGAAAGATTTAGCAAAAGCTGTTAAGTATGCTACAGGAATGGATTTTGATGAGAATAGACTTAAAGAAACAGGAGAAAGAATCTATAATCTTCAAAGATTATATAACATACGCGAGGGGATTTCAAAAAAAGACGACATATTACCTGCCAGGTTTCTGAAAGAGCTATCCCCCACCACACACAAAACTGTACAATTAAATCATATGCTGAATAAATATTACGAATTAAGAGGATGGGATAAGAATGGAATTCCAACTAAAAACAAACTCAAAGAATTAAGATTATAAAGCATAAAAGTATATTAAACACTAATATTTTTATAATTTAATTTTCTCATTGTGCAAAAGTTTTTTAAACTTCAATATAATAACCACTCTTATGAACACGATAAAACAACTTAAGCTGTATAAGGAGATAGTTGATCACCAGCTTAACATCTTTTTTAGGCAAAGGATGGATGATCTTATGGAGATCGATCCTTTTGCATCATATATGCTCCGCTTGTTAAGGGACTTTACCATGCGAGGAGGAAAGAGGATAAGGCCAGCTCTCATATATTACAGCTACAGGTTATTCTCTAATGAAAATCTTGACGAAATAATAAAAGCATCAGCAGCATTTGAGCTTATTCAGTCTTATCTTTTGATTCATGATGATATAATAGATAGGGATTCTCTGAGAAGAGGGGGTCTAACCATGCATGAGATGTACAAGCATGCCCATATAAAAAATTTTGAAAAAGAACACATGAATCATGGAATGCTTAATACCAAAGAGTATTCTGCTCATTTTGGCACATCCATAGCAATCCTTACAGGAGATGCAGCAAACCATCTTGCTAATCTTATTATGCTTAACCTTAAGATGCCTGATGAAAGGAAAATAAATGCTGTATCTGAACTAAATCGCCTTATCCATAGGGTAATCTATGGCGAAGCGCTTGATGTCCTTGCAGAGACAAAGAAAAAAGTAACAGAATCTGATATCATGAAGATTCATCATCTCAAGACAGCATCATACACTTTTGAAGGCCCTCTTATTATTGGAGCTATCCTTGCAGGAGCGACTCGCGCGCAGCTTAAGATACTTTCAGATTATGCAGTACCTCTTGGTCAGGCATTCCAGCTCCAGGATGATATTCTTGGAGTTTTTGGAGAGGAGGAAAAACTGGGCAAACCTATTGGTTCTGATTTGAGAGAAGGAAAACAGACACTTCTTGTAATCAAGGCGCTGCAGGGCTCTGATGCACGAGAGAAAAAGATAATCAGGGATGCCATGGGAAATCCAGATATCACTCAAGAGCAAATAGAAGATGTCCAGGCTGTAATGATAACTACAGGAGCACTTGACCATTCCAGAAAACTGGCTAAAAAGCTGATTAAAAAAGCAAAAATATCGCTTGAAAAGCTTAAGATCTCCAATGAATCAAAAGATTTCCTCATGGGAATAGCAGATTACATGCTTGAACGTAAATATTAATAAAGTGGTGGAGAAACGAGGATAATCCATGAATCTGCTTAAAGCCATAAAAATTTCAAGACCAGCAGGATATTTCATAGGTCCTATTATTTTTCTTATACCTATTTTTCTTTATAATATTAGTTTTAATGCGACAATGATTATTCAATTAATACTTTTGACATTTCCTTTATGCTTTCTTTTTTTTGGAATAAATGATGTATATGATATTGAGACTGATATGAAGAATCCAAGAAAAGGAGGGATTGAAGGCGCAGTATTGAAAAAAAAAGAGACCAATTCTGTTTTAAGTATTGGAGCTGTTTGCGCAGTATTGATGTTTATCCCTGCTTTAGTAAGATCAAATACGCTTAATCTGACAGCCACAGCATTTCTTGTATTGCTTGGTTATGCTTACTCTGCACCTCCTCTCAGACTCAAGGAAAAGCCTCCTCTTGATTCATTTTCAAATGCTGTGATAATATATATTATATTTCTTATGGGATTAAGCTATGGCCCTGGAATCTCAGCATTCCCTGAAGCAGGCTATTATCTCTTATTCGGTGTGATGGACATACATATCTTCAGCACAATCATGGATTATACTCCAGATATAGAAAGCAGTATAACTACATTCGCTACAATATTAGGTAAAAGGCTTGCTGCATTGATGTCATTCCTTATTGCAGGATTCATCTTATTATTCTCCGCAATCCAAAACATTTTCATAAACATATTCATCTTTGCCTTTGCCATTATCTCAATAACTGCATTGATAAAGCCCGATGAAAAGCTTGCCAGAAATCTATTCAGGATATTATTTGGATTATTTATTATTATGAGTATTGCCTATCTGTTTTTCTAGATTATCTTTATTCTTTAGAATTAATCCATAATATCTCAAATAATTTTCTTTCTGTATCTGCAATATCTTTATTGTTAATCAGAATTGCAATCGAATTTTTTTCTCTAAATGTTAAGAAAGCTACTTTATCTCCATAAAATATTTTAGTCATACCTATTTTTTGCTTAATGTACCTCATAGAGAGATATCTTTCAGGAGATTCTTTTCTGTATTTTCTCATAACAGGACAATCATAAGTAATAACTTTTGAAAAGATTCCCTGTTTTCTTTTTTGTTTAATGAAATGGGGAAAATAAAACTGCAAAGTATCCAGCATTTTTGGATCTCCAATAAACCATGTCTCTTTATTTTCTTTAAGAATGTCATTAAATATTGATTTTAAGCCCTTAATTTCTTCAAACATCTCAATATGAGGTTTTTTAGTCAATGATGCCTTTATTGCTTCCAATTCTGGCAAAACTTCTTCAATCTTTTCCTGTTTTTCTTTTAGAGAATCTAGGAATTTTGAAGGTTGAACCGCTTCAAAATACTTAATCCCTGAAATAATTACATAAGAAACAAAACCTCTTTCTAATAATGCTTCAAGTATATCATAAGTGGTAACTCTATTGAGATTTGCTTTTCTGGCAATTGTATTAACAGTAGATTGACCTAGCATTAAGAGAGATAAATATGCTTTTACCTCTTTGTCACTTAAATTCAATTCTTTCAAAGCCTCTTCTTTTGTCACCATAAAAAATGGATTATTCCTGAGCTATATAAATCTTTCTATGTGTAGTAGGTTTTCTACGACAAAGGTTTACATATTGCTGTTAACCCCCTATTGGATAGGAGGTAACCAAGATGGATGCAAAAGAAATGAAACAAAAAGTAGCTGAAAGAGTAGCTGAAGGCAAATGTGGCGCAAGCCTAGTTTTAGCTGGTTTTTCAAGCATATATGCCTGTAGAAACGAACTTAGAATTTAATTTTTTGTTTTTGTATTTTATATTTATATATTGGTAATTAAACATGAAAGAGATAATTGATTCATCTAGCTTGAGCCCTATCAATGTTACATGGGAATTGACACTTGCTTGTAACCTTAGGTGTAAACATTGTGGTTCCTCAGCAGGGAAATGCAGACAAAATGAACTTTCTTTAGATAAATCTTTAAAATTATGTGAGGAATTAGAAGAATTAGGAACTAAAGAAGTAACACTTATAGGTGGAGAGCCTTTGATTTCTGACAGGTGGTTTCATATTACAAAAAAACTGAATGAATTGAAAATTAAAGTTAATATTGTTTCAAATGGAACAATTATGGATGATAAACTCCTAAGGAATCTAAAAGAAGTTAAAATAAACAATTTAGGAATTAGCATTGATGGAAAAAAAGAGACTAATGATTCGATAAGGGGAGCAGGTGTTTTTGATAAGATAATTAATACAATTAAAAAATTACAGGATAATGGAATAAAAATCAGTATTGCAACAACAATATCAAGATTTAATTTTCCCGAGCTTAATGAAATCTATGGGGAATTGATAGAATTAGGTATTAAAGTTTGGCAAATCCAATTGGCTATGCCTGTTGGAAGGATGACATCTGATTTTATGATTGACAAAAAAGATTTAAGAAAACTTGTAGAGTTTATCATAAAGATTAATAAAGAAGGAAAATTAAGGATTTTTCCAGGTTGTAATGTTGGTTATTTTGGTGATTTAGAAGAAGAATATAGAATTCAGAAGGAAGAAAGTGCTTTGCCATTCTGGACTGGTTGCTATTCTGGGATTTTTGAAATGGGAATTATGAGCAATGGTTCTATCAAAGGATGTTTGGCCATGAAAGATAAATTTATTGAAGGAAATTTGAATGAAAAATCATTAAAAGAAATTTGGAACAATAAAGATGCTTTTTCCTACAATAGAGAATTTAAGAGATCCTGCTTAAAGGAGTTTTGTTCTAGATGTGAATATGGAGACATTTGTAGAGGAGGATGTCCAATTATCAGTGAAGCATTGACTGGCTCAACAAATAATGATCCATACTGTATTGAAAGGATTGAAAAAGAAATGATTTCATAATGAAAAGAGTTTTAGAAACAGAAGATATGGGAGAAGTAGAAATAATGCAAGCTTATGATAATCTAAAAACTCTTGATCTGGTTAATGACTATTTTTTGAATAGAGCTTTAGAATTATGTCCAAGAGGAAAGGTGTTAGATATTGGATGCGGAACTGGAAAAATATTAAGGTGCATTAAAGGAGATTATGAAAAACATGGTTTAGACCTCAGTAATCAATTAATTGAATATGCAAGACTGCAAGACTCTAATTCAGAATATGAAATAGGAGATTCTAATGATTTGCCTTATGAATCTGGCAGTTTTGATTTAGTTATGTGTCATTCGACATTACATCATCTCGAAGATCCCAAAAGAACAATTGAGGAGATAATAAGAGTTGCTAAACCCACTGGCGCAGTATTTGTAAGAGACCTGATAAGACCTAGCAGAGAAGAAGTTTTACAAAGCTTATTCTTAGGATCTCTGGCCAGAGATTATGACGAGCAGAACAAAAGATTATTTGAAAACTCATTAAGAAGCAGTTTTACTCATGATGAATGGAAAGGATATTTTCCTAAAGAGATTGATGTTTCCAATGTCTTCTTCTATAATATTACTGAAAGGTTTGCCCAAGGAGTTAATGTTGATTTACAAGAAAGAAAATTAAGAGAAATTGAGTTTACCCGCAAACGTTCTTTAATTCTCAAAAACACATATAAATTATAAATCAAACCCCTCAAACCTTATCTTTACCCATAAGTTCTCATAGTTGATCAAACACCTTAACGCCTTCTAACATCCAATATAATTGTTGTTGTCCCATCCATAATGATTGCCA
>JAYEPB010000140.1:0-7901 GCA_034723595.1 Nanobdellota archaeon | reverse complement strand
CTAATCTTACAACAGAAGCAGAAGCAGGAATATTCTATCCTCTTGATTCAATTGAATTCACAGCAGAATATATAAATTCAACAGATGGAACTCCTATCTCTGGTGAGTGTAATATCACATTTGATGATGAAGGAACATGGAATACAATGGATTTTGATAGTACAGATTATAACTACACAAAATCATTTGCAACACCTGGATTGCATGAATACAATGTAACATGCTCATCTGCAAACTTTGTAACATTGGAAACAAATGACACAAAGCTGGTAAGAAGTGTTGATATACCTGAGTTTTCAATATTAACTCTTGGATTAGGCCTGATTGCTGTGCTGTGTGGATTGGTTCTGATGAGGAAAAAGAAATAGGTGCATACGAACTCTAAATTAACCTATTCTCTTTTGCGTTAAAAAACTGATTTTGCAAATTTTCAAAAGAAAAACTTTATATAATACTTAAATATAATATCAAGATAATCTACAAAAGAGGTGCGCTATGTATATGTATGTCATATTAGTTGGGATTTTTGTGCTTGCTATACTTCTCTTTATTGTAGCCCTCAAACTTATTCGGGTAATACTTAAAGTGTTGTTGATGGCAACATCAGTGATTATGATAGGGGTCGTAATACTTGGTTTTGTAATGATATCTGACATAAGTGATATAAAACAGCATCTTGGCACAGATACAAGCCTTATTCTTATAGAGCAAAACAGCACCTATGTTAGGGGGCTGAGACATGTGCCTGATGAAGAACTGGAACCTATCGGTGCTGAAGAGATTGCTATATATAATGACATGACTCTTGATGAGATTCTGGGCAGTAATTATAAGATAGTTATTTATACGCCAGCTTATGATGATCTGGAAGAAGAGATAAAGATATTTTCCAACCCACTGGCTTTTATCAAGACATATAAGGAAGGCAGTATCACAATTTATCCTGAACTGAGAACTACCAGGTTCTTAAGCTATTTTCCAACAAATATAATCCAGAGGATAATAAAATGAAGAAGAGTCCTATTATTCTGTTTGCAGTGATCCTACTGCTTTTGCCAGTGATAACATTAGCATCTGAAGAGAAAATTTTCTCAGGTTGGGTTTATCCTGGTGAGACATTGACAGCCAATGATGTAGTATTTAGCTATGTATGGCGAGAGGATGTTTCTGAGTTAAGGCTCATATACTTAGGCTATTACAAAACAATAGAACTTGGCGAATGTGAGATTCTTAAGGCAGTGAATGACACTATCAAGCTATGCTATGATAAGAATGAGTATGATTTGAACAAAAGGGAATTTAGGGCATATCTTTATTTCTACTCATTATATCCTGATATTGAAGTGACAAGGACATTTGAAAAAACTGATCTTACAGTAGGAGAAAGCGTGAGGGTCCAGGTCCATATATCAAATACTGGCGGAGCAAGTGCCTATAATCTCTTATATGAGGATACGCTGGAGGATTTTGAGCTGGAAAGATGCGAAAATTGTGACATAAAAGGAGATACTATATCCTGGCAGAAATCCTATCTTGATGTGGATAATTCAGAAGAATTTGCTTATTATATCAATCCAGAAGGGTCTTTGGATAGGGAACTTGCAGCAGTCCTGAAATATGATACTCTCAGGACAAGCGAAGAAATGACTACAGGCACTGTTAAGCTGACTGCTGAACACATGATTGACATTAAGACAAAGTTTGTTGATGGGTATTATTATGCTAACAATATAGATGATTTGATTGAGACTGGCAAGAACTATGGCAAACGGACAAAATATGGAGTGAAAGAAATAAGAGGTAATGAACTTGAGGAGATAAAAGTGGGTGAGAACCTTAAGTTCATAATTGAGCTTACAAATAACAAGTATGAGGAGGAGAAGGATACACCCATAAAGATAAATAATCTTGAGATAAAGATACCACAAAATTTCGATGAGATAAGTGAATCCTGGGTCAGGGCAGCTTACAACAGCACCAAAGACAAGAATATTGGTTCCATAGGTCTGGAGAAAGTGACTGACAATATCTACATGTGGAGCGGATATATCAATGATTACAGGAAGTATTTTGTCCTTTCGATTAAAGCCAAATTCTCAGGCCATCCTAGTATCTATGTGTCTTCAGAGTTTGAGAGCGATAAGGAAAAGCATAATCTAGAGGATATTAAGAGTACTATGGAAGTAATTAATGTTACTCCTCGAGTATATATCTCTTTTGAACAACGTGATTCTGTAACAAGACATTACATAAGAACTGACTATCTTGACCCAGACTACACATCAGAAGCAAATAAGCTGGAACGGATGAAAATAAGGATTGACAATCCCAGCACTGAAATAAATCTGAAAAGCATATCAATTGTTCTTGATTCAGATATCTTCCCAGATCCGCTGACATTTTTTGTCAGGGAGATTCCTCCTTTAGGCTCAAAGCTTGTGGATGTCAGGGAATTTAGAATGCCCCATGTATCCAAAGATAAGACATATCCATTCAGGATAAACCTTAGCTGGAGGACAGAATTCAATGAGGCACTGGATGAAACTATAAAGAAAAATATCAAAGTAGAATCCCTAAAAGATATAGGCATAAGCCATAAGTTCAGCACAAGCTCGCCTGAATCAGGAGAAGCATTTTTTGTAACTGTAAGTCTTGAAAACAAGAGGCCAGGATCTCTTAAGAATGTAAGTGTCTCTGATGATATAAAAGGTGTCGCACTAAAAAGCGGAGTCCATGCCCTTGTGACTGATATCAAGGCAAAAACAAGGATTAAGGTATACAAATACGAACTGATAGCTCCGGAAGTAAGTGAAAAAACAAAGATGTGCATCAATACAACAGCAAAATATATCCTGGATGGATCAGAGCATATTATTGCAAAAGAAAGCTGTTTTAATGTAAAGCCCAAAAAGATAGATTTAAGGATTGAACATGTGATCCCTGATAATGAGATATATGTAGGAGAAATATTTGATATTGATTATACTATAACAAACAAGGATAAGAGATCTGCATTTGATATATTGTTTGAATTCCCACTTAGCAAGGATTTTGATCTTGTATCTGAATACCTGCCTGTGAAGTCATCCAGACTTGATAAAGATGAGGTCTGGAAGATTGAAAATTGGCAGAAAGTTAGGGCAAAGAAAGACGGCAAGCTAAAATATCCAGCCATCACTTTATCTTATAAGGATTATGCAGATAATGAGTTCACATCATCTGGTAAGAGCCATACAATCAAGATAGAAAGCCAGAAAATAAATACACCTATGCTGGTAATAAGCAAGGAAATATCTGCGCCATCCATTCTGGTTAATGAAACATTGAATGTGACATTGACGATCCAAAATCTTGGCATGGGAATTGCATCCAATATAACAGTATGGGATGATGACACTTCATGGGAATTGCCAGATATAGGTACAAAAAGCATAAAGATAATCTATTATAATAAATCATTCGCCCATCCATGCCAATATGACCCTGACAAGGCAAGGCTGTATTATTCTGATGGCATCTGGGATTATGTCACAGCATCTGAGCATCCAAAGGAAATTATTATCATTGAAGAAGCGCCGCCTGAGGAAGAGGAAGAAGTTATAATTGTTGAGGAGCCTGTAAAGGCAGAGCCTGAAGAGAAAAAACCGCTTGTTGACAGGATAATTGATTTTGTGCTGAAGATACTATTCTGGCAAAAAGAGGGTGCTCCTCAGGCAGGACAAGATACTGATCTTACAGAGAGGGAAGAATAATGTTTGATAAATTAAAATTTTGGAAAAATGAAGAAAAAGAGTTTGATTTTGGAGAATCAGGGCTTGGAGAGCAAGGAGTTCCTGAGTTTGGTAAAGATGAAAGAGGTTTTGGAAAAGAGCATGAAAGCCCTGCTTTTGGTCTGGAGCCAGGTCTTGCGCCTGAGCAGTCGTTTACTGAAGAACCTGCGATACCCCCAGCATATAACCAACCAGCCCCAGTCAATGAAGCGCCTGCAGCATTCCAGCAGCAGGGTGAGAATATTTCTCCGGATATGCTAAGCAAGGATTTGCAGTTAATATCCAGCAAGCTTGATACAATCAAGGCCCAGATTGAACATATGAACCAGCGCATAATCAACATCGAGAAGAAAGCTTATGAAGAAGAACAGAAAGAAGGATGGTAAATAGCAATAAGAGGATTGCCATAGCATTGGTAATCTCATCCGCCCTTATACTTGTTGACCAACTGGTTAAGATTCTTGTGAGGAAATACAGCCTGGATTTTGTCCTGATCAGGAATTTTCTGGATCTGACTTTTGTAAAGAACACAGGTGCAGGTTTTGGGATACTTCGAGGGCAGTTTGCGCTTCTTATATTTCTTAATATAATTGTGATAATCTTTATAGTCTGGCTGATGATATATACAAAGAAAAGCCTTCTTGCAGACATATCTTTAGCTCTTATATTTGGGGGCGCAGTGGGTAATCTTCTGGACAGAGTAATATTTGGATTTGTTACAGATTTCATCAATTTTACATTCTGGCCTGTTTTTAATATCGCTGACAGCGCAGTGACTGTTGGTGTAGTCATGTTGGCTTATTGTCTGATGTCTGATATCAGAGACCCCATTTAACAGAAGTGTATGAAGATGCTTGCACTCAGTTATATCTAAACTTCTTAAAAATGCTCTGAATGTCAGACTATTTTGTGCAATATGAAACTCATAGAATAATTTGCTGTTTTGTATTTGAGCAGCAAAAACAATTAGTTTTTTATTACTCCAGAAAAATGTTAATTTTTTCTTGATCATGACGCAAGTGTTGAGGTCTTGGAGTTATTAGGCTGAAGCCTAACCGATGCATCAAACGCTCGACATGACGAATACTATAAGTTACACCAATCTCTTTAGTAATTAATTCTTTGATTTTCTTAGTTGAAACATTATTAGATTTACTTTTGTCGCTAACTCATTTTTAGATAACTTTTTATATAGGTAATTATATAATCCTGATTAGATGGTGCTATACGAAATATTATTCCAAATTGCGGTATTGCTTTTTATTCCTTCATTTGTATTCTGGCTTTTATCAGAGCTTTTTTCTGGCAAGGGTCTTGAAACAATCTATATGGTATTCATATATCCTACAATAATATTAGTGATAAGTGCAACTATCCTTGCTATGATTATAGAAGAATTGAGTTTGAATATCAAGCTAATGTTTGCTGGGATTGCTCTTGTCTGGTTTGTTACTTACAGGATGATAGAATTTCCTTCAAAGAGCAGATGGCACAAGGTAATGACTTATATGTTCCAGATTATGAGTATATTTGGCGCATGGTTGATTCTTGAACAGTGTTTTTTTATATCTTAATTCTACCTTATTTGAAAGCATATCCTTTTAAATCTTCATATATCGGTGCCCAAAGAGAACCAAAAGTAAATGCCCAAAATATCTCTTCAAGAGGTATCTTTAATCAAGTCTTTTCTGGAAATCATAATAGCCACTGATCCTAAAGCCATAGATATTATAGCAGTATAAATCAGATTCCTCTTGAAAACAAAGCTAAAAAAGATCATGGAAAAAATAAAAACTACTGCTAAAGCATATAAATGCCTTTTAGTCTCAATTCTTTTTTCTCTTGCTTTTCTTAAATGTTTTTTAAATACAACCTCATATAAAAAAGATTTCTGACAAACCCAAGGGCATACATAGAAGACTGGCAAAAATCATCTTTTTGCGTAAATCTTTTCTCAGAAGATATCAAAAGTCCGTGACCACCACCAGTGAAACACTGGTGGTATAAAATATATAAAACAAGCCAAACTGCTGCAAAAAGTAAACTTCCAATTAAATATTCGTACATATTTTTCTTAGTGATTATGGCAGTTTATAAATTTTTATGTTTTGTTAAGTATCTCCTGCAGAGATACTGCTTAATCACAAATTATAAATACACTAAGTTTTATTATATAAATTACTGATAATAAAGAGGTGTTTGACATGCTTAAGGATATTTTCAAGGGATATGATATCAGAGGGCGATACCCTGAGGAGCTGAATGAGGATATTGCTTATAAGATAGGAAAGGCTTTTATAGCTTTTGCAAAAGTAAAGCAGGTTGCAATCGGAAGAGATGTGAGAGTTTCCAGCCCAAGCCTGTTTGATGCATTTGCAAAAGGGATTCTTGAGCAGGGAGTAGATATCGTTGACTTAGGCTTATGCACCACACCACTGCTTAATTTTGCAGCAAAATTCTATAATTTTAAGGCTGCAGTAAATATAACAGCATCACATAACTCTGAGATATGGAATGGATTTAAATTATATGCTAATGGCCAGTTTCTTGATTATGAAGAAGGCATAAGCCAGATTGCAGAGATGGTAATCAATGAAAAATTGCCCAAAGTTTCTAAAAAAAAGGGAAGCATAACTAAAAAGAGAATTTGGAAAGATTATGTCAGGCATGTAAGAAGTTTTATAGATGAAATACCTGAAATGAAGATAGTAATAGATACAGGCAATGGCATGGCTGGGCTGAGTGTGCCAAAAGTATTTGAGGGTTCAAAGATTAAGATAATTCCTTTATATTTTGACCTTGACGGAACATTCCCAAATCATGAGCCAAATCCTATTAAGATTGAAAATCTGCATGCTCTTATGGATACTGTCAAAAAAGAAAAAGGGGTATGTTTTGGGGCTGCGTTTGATGGTGATGCTGACAGGATAATATTCTGCGATGAAAAAGGCAGTAGGATAAGTCCTGATTTAATAGGAGCAATAATTGCAAAAGAAGTTCTTAGGAAAAATAAAGGTGCAAAAGTGCTTTATGATCTTAGGTCATCAAAAGCTGTAAAAGAGGAAATTGAGGCTGCTGGTGGAGTGCCTGTGATGTCAAGAGTAGGCCATGCTTATATTAAAATAAGGATGAAAAAAGAAGACATAATATTTGGGGCAGAATTATCTGGCCATTATTATTACAAAGGCAATTTTTTTTTTGACTGCGGCATTATAACACTGATGAAGATTTTATCATGCCTAAAAAGGCATAATAAGCCTCTTTCAGAGCTTGCCAGGTCAGTTGAGAAATATTTCCATACACGTGAACTTAATTTCCAGGTTGATGATAAGGATGCCAAGATAAACCAGATAAAGGAGCATTATCAGACTAAGGCAAAGAACATATTTGAGATTGACGGCTTGTCAGTAGAGTTTGATGATTGGTGGTTTAATCTGCGCAAGAGCAACACAGAGGCTTTGCTAAGGCTGAATCTTGAGGCTGACACAAAAAAGCTTATGGAAAAGAAAAGAGATGAAGTTATAAAGCTACTAAAAGTTTCCTGCAAAAACTCTTAGATATTCTTAAAAAGTTTTCAAAGAAAACTTTTTAATCCATGCCTTTTTTAAATATGAATCCTACTCCAGCGAGTACAACTGCAACTATAAGGTAGCCGCTTGTCTTACCAAACCAGGGCAGAATTGAACTGATGAATTCAGAAATTCCAAACAGCAGGAATAGACCAGCCAATGTCATGACTGCAAAGAAGAATACCTTTTTTTCAGTCTCATAAATTATTTCATTAATCCTCTTCTGGACTATCTCAACAGTTTTTTCCACAACACCTGTTGCAGTGTCATAAGCTTTTTTAAATATATCCAATTCTTTTAAGATAGATGGTTTGCCTTTTGTTCCATTTTTTGCCTTTTTTTGCGGTTTTTTTGTAACCATTTTACACCCCTTTTAAAGATTATCCAGATAATTTAGAGTTAGGGATTTAGTTTTTATAAACCTTTCTAAAAAATCGAGTTTTTCGAATAATTATAATCAAGGCTTCTAGCCTTAAGTAGGTTAGAAGATTTTGTCTTAGACCTATAATTAATGCGTCCTTATGTTGATTTTCAATCAACCTACAATTTGATAGCATCAATC
>JAYEPB010000139.1:0-7905 GCA_034723595.1 Nanobdellota archaeon | reverse complement strand
GGCAAGATAACGATAATTCCTGTTCCTTATGAAGGCGCGTGCTCTGCCCAGAGAGGGACTGCTGATGGTCCTAAAGCGATAATAAGAGCATCACTAAATCTAGAACTCTATGATGATGAACTGGGTAGGGATATATCAAAGATAGGCATAAGGACACTGCATGAGATTGATCCAGAATCAAGTCCTGAAGATATGGTTGATGAGATTGAGGCTGTTGTTGCAAAAGAACTTCTTAAAGATAATTTTCCTGTAATTATTGGCGGCTGCCATACAGTTACAATAGGGGCTGTCAAGGCAATGCGCAAAAGATTTAATAACCTCTCAGTCCTCTCGCTGGATGCTCATGCTGACCTGAAGGATAAATATGATGGAATAAGATTAAGCCATGCCTGTGTGATGGCAAGAGTCAATGAGCTGTGCAGCTCAGTGACAGCAGGAGTCAGGAGCCTTGATAAGAATGAAGCGCAGACTATAAGAAATAGTGATAATCCTGTTTTTTTCGCAAAAGAAATAGTTTCTAAGAAAGACTGGCATGAAAAAGCCATATCTTCGCTTTCTGAAAATGTATATATAACAATTGACCTTGATGTATTTGACCCATCTATCATGGCTTCTACAGGGACTCCTGAGCCTGGAGGGATGCTCTGGTATGAAGTGCTTGCATTCCTGAAAAAAGTATGCAAAAAAAAGAATATTCTTGGATTTGATATTGTTGAACTTAAGCCCAGGAAAGATGAGTTTAGCTGCGATTTTCTTGCTGCAAAACTAGTATATAAGATGCTTGGATATTGCAAAGGAAAATAAGAGTTAAGTTTTTAAAGTTTAACATATAAAGATGTGATATGGACCTTATCATAAGCATTCTGATGCTTTGCGCAGCTATTATAGCATTGCTAATTATACTCTTTATCTTATATTTTTACAGGGATCCTAAAAGAGTGATTCCTAAAGGAAATGTGATTGTATCTCCAGCAGATGGGAAAATAATAGCAATAATCAAAGTAAGATCAGGAAAAGATGAACTGAAAATAAAGAAGGGATTTGCAGGAAAGATAAGGACCCTAACTGGGGATCTTGGCAAGGGCGCATTTATTGCTATATCAATATTTATGAGTCCACTGGATGTGCATGTTAATAGAAGCCCTATTGAAGGAGAAATAGTTTCTGTAAGGCATTCTAAAGGCAGATTCTACAATGCTGCAAGACCTGAAGCTCTTGAGAATGAGAAGACAGAGACAATAATAGATTCAAAGATTGGTATGCTCAAAGTGATTCAGATAGCAGGTTTTCTTGCAAGAAGAATAGAAACTTTTATCAAGCCAGGAGAAAAAGTAATAGCTGGGCAGAGAATAGGAATAATCAAACTCGGTTCGCAAGTCACATTGATAATGCCAGAGGATAAGATAAATCTGACTGTCACAAAAGGGCAGAAAGTAAGAGCAGGATCAACAATATTAGGTGAAATAATATGAAAAAGACATGCATGTTAAAGATTTTGAAGATTGCAGATTTATTTACATTAGCCAATCTTATATGCGGCTTGGCAGCTATATTCCTGTTCATTGATGGGATATTTTTAGGCGGAGTCATATTGATACTTGCAGCACTAATATTTGATTTCCTGGATGGCCGGGTTGCGAGAATCACAAAAAATCAAAATGAATTTGGCAAAGAACTTGATTCATTATGCGACATGGTATCATTTGGAATTGCTCCTGCTGTGATGCTGTTTATGATGGCAGGGGAAAAAGGATTTATTCTTTTGTATGTTATCTTTGCATGCTGCGGAGCATTAAGGCTTGCGAGGTTTAATGTTGTTAAAGTGAAAGGGTTTATTGGAATGCCTATAACTATGAATGGGGTATTGTTTCCTGCTCTTTATTTTATAGGTGCTCCATTGATGCTTATTCATGTCATGATGGGAGTTTCTACAGTGTTGATGGTGTCTGGATTGAGATTTCGGAAGATGTGAATCTATTAATTCTTTGGGATGTGTTCTATGTTTATTCCAAATTTCTTTTTTATCTCGTTTCTAAATTCTATGAAATCTGTATCATTTGTCAAAATACAATTATTGATTTCAGGAAAATGTCTTTTCAGTTCTATTGCTTCAGCTAAGATTTTTCTATCTGGTCTTTCAGGAAGATTATTTGGTCTCTGACCTAATTTTTTAATCCTCTCATTTTCAGTTGATTGATAGTTGATTTTCTTTTTAGTTATCTCATTCAGATATTTTTGAGTTATGGATAGGACAGGCAAGTAGACTTTTGGTTCAATAACTGCCAATGTTCGATACACACATATATTTGAGTCACATATAACTTTGCTATTTTTTTCCATTTTTAATTAATGCAAGGTTCTTCGTCGAATATGGACTCAGCAACATTATAATCTCCTGCTAATTTATTTAAGAACAAAAATATCTCATTATTTTCTTTTATAAATTTATCAATACCTAGATTATTTTGCTCTTTAGAAAAAATGCTTATCTTATTCCAATTATTAAGATAAATCTCAATATTTTTAATAAACACACCACTGATTACTTCATCAATTTCAAACAACATGGGATTTTCTAATATCTTACTTATATAATCAAGTGAAGTACAAATTAGAATTTTTTTATTTTCATTATACTCTAAATTAGAGAATTCATTCATCAAAGATCTATTCAATAAGTTCAATTCATTAATCTTGCTTTTACGTTCAGTTTCCCATTCTAATATTTTTTTACCTTTGCTTCTTAACATATATTCATTATAGCAATATTTCACTAATGCAGTAGCATTATAATCAGAATATTGTTCAAATATTCGTTTTAATTTATGCGAAATTTTTTCAATTTCCTCATATTCTTCTCTTAGCTTTTTTTTACCTTTACTTGATAATACAATTATTTTTTTAGAGTAATCATGAACTGGTTTAGGAGTAATCTCAATTAATCCTTTGTCTTGAATGTCTTCAATTTCCGTTTGCAGGGCTCTTGAAAATGGTCCGTATTTATTTTTGGCAAATTTAAAGGGTAGTTCTATATGCGATTCAGCAAATGCAAGAAACATAAATTTATGAGACTCAGTTTGTCCGATTTCTCTTTTAAATGTTAAAAGCGAAAATATTAATAAATCTTTATTTTCGAATTTAGTTAATTTGGGTTTCTTATATAAATTATCAATTGAGATTTCATTAAGACATTTTGACATAATTGACTTTATTTGAGTACAACTTTAAAAGCTTTACGCTTACACCTGGCAAGTGGCAGGTGGGTTTATAATCCTATAATCAAATCCTTTAATCAATAAGTTTCCTATTCTTTTTGTTCTTGAATTCAGTTTCTTCCAATACCGTCGAAAAACTTGCGAAATAAAGAAGCTAAGTTTTTAAATGATCAAGATATTTGCTTACCCAAATAGAATTAGACAATTACATTACTTAAAAAAGTAAATTGATTACTTAAAAAAGCAAAACTATTTAAAGAAATCATCATTTCCTACCTTTTAAAGTAAAATGGCAATAACAAAACTAAATCCCTTAGAGAGAGAAAGATATCTGCAATGGCATAAGGCGCAGGCAGAGTATGACATGGACATTGCTGAGAGAATGATAGGGAGTTTCCCAAAATGGGGCATAATAATCGGATATTACTCAATGTACAATGCTGCAAAATATTATTTGGGTAAAGTATTTGGCCAAACCATTTAAAAAAATCATTATGGATATGGAGGAATAAAATGATTGATATAATATTAAGTAATAGGACTAACTTAAGAATCATTCGTTTTTTGATGAAATTTCCTAATAAATATTTTTCAGTAAAAGAGATTGGGAAATATACAGGTCTTAAAGGGGGAAATCTGTATTTAACAATACGGAAATTAAAGCTAATGGGTATTATTCTTGATGAAAAAGATGGTTTAAGGAAGTTCAAAATAAATGCACAGAATCAAATTTATCCCAGGATTAAAGAAATGTTTTCAATAGAAAACAGTAAACTTCAGGATATAGAAGATATTGAACTGAATTTGATTAGTGATTTTGTAAGTGAAGTGCTAAAGAGATATAAGGATGTTTCTTCTGTTATCCTATTCGGCTCTGTAGCAAGGGGTTTTTACAAACCTGAATCTGACATTGACTTACTGATTCTAAAAGATAAGGTTAATAATAAGATAGAAATGGAGATCACTAATATTGCAAAGGGAGAAAGGAGGCTACAGATACATCTTCATACACCAAAGGAATTTGCTTCAAATGAACCATTATTTAAAGAGATAAGAAAAGAAGGTATTGATTTATTGAAGATATTTTCTTAATCCAGAATAATTCTTTTATTATTTCCATCAAAAACTGTTCTGATTATCTTTTTTGCTCTTTTTCTTTTTTTAAGTTAAAATACTCCGCAAGAGTTTTTATCACTTCTTGAAATGAAATTTGCTCAGCAATTAAAGGAATCATATCTTCATCCCAATTATTATAAAGCTTTTTTGCTTTATTAAACATCTTGATTATGCTTGGGTCATTTCCTGAATTTTTGCATTTAGCAGCAACAAGTTTCATATCAATCGGAAGCTTATGCTTAATTATCTTGTAGATATCATAATGGTCTCTGGGCTTATTTCTGCTAATTGCTGCTGCGATTTTTTCTGCAATCATCTCTTTTTTTGACAAGCACAAAAAACTAAAATTAGGAATTGTTGAATAAAAGTGATTTACCTTAAATCTTTCAGGCTTTAATAAAAGTTTACTCCTTTCGTTAAGATCAATAAATATTTCGTCTTTTCCCAGCCTTGATTTATATGGTACAATTAATCTTGTAAACATTGTAACATCTTTGTCTTTGCTTATCTTACCAAAGATAGTGGAGTTATTCAGAATGCTTATAATCTCTTTTTTTATACTATTCAATTCTCTTTCAAGTGTAAAATCAATATCTTCACTGATTCTGGCATAATCCAGAAAAGTCTTTTGTAATGCAGTCCCCCCTTTGAAGAACACTCCGCTTATATCTTTTAATAGGTAGAGGATAACAGTAATATAAAAGTCTTTTACAATTAAATCTCTCTGAAACCCATTTTCACCTGCTATAAGATTAAGTTCCCTTTCAGTTATATCCTTAATTTCAACCATCGTGCTGTTTCTTTTTTGTTCAGTATCTTAAATCTATGACCTCTTCTCTTTTTTGTTATAGCTTGTTTAAGTCTTTTTTGCGTAGTCCTTCTAAAAATAAAGATGGTATTTAATATTTTATACGTGCCTTGCCTTTTTGTGGTGTAAATTTCTATCTTCATTGGAATTTGATCAGTAAGCCTCCAATAATTAGCAGCTGCCCACCCGCCTATAAAGTAATCTCCAGCATTAAATATTTCATCTGCAATGATAAAGGGATCATCAGCCCATTTACCTTTTTTTGCTTTTATCGGCACAAGATAATATTTGTTTTTATTGAGGCTAATGATTCTCTTTTTTTCAAGAAGCTTATGTATAGTATGTCTAAGCTGGCTATCTTTCTCAAAATGACGCTTGATATCATCCCTGGTAAAATAATATTTTTCTTCGTATTCAAGCTCAGCGATGATTATAGTTTCTTTTTTTGATAAACCTTCCATTTTAACATCAAATGTTACGATTTGTAACATATAATGTTAGGTAATATTTAAATGTTTCGTTGTCTGAAGAATTGATGGTGAAAGACTCAATCCAGATAATTCATTTTGATTGCTTTTTTGATTATCTTTTCTGCGCATTGCTCTGGAGTTGTTTCGTGTGTGTTGACTATGACTTCTGGATTTTAAGGGAACTCGAAAGGATCAGATATGCCTGTGAATAAGGGCAGTTTATGAATACTTCTATGAAACGAGAATTGAGTGATCTTGCATAATCTCTTGATTCCCCCAATATCCCTGTTTAATTCATTTCTTATTCCTTCCGATATCGTCGGAAAACCTGCGAAATAAAGAGGATAAGTTTTTAAGGGAACTGTTGATGCTTAATCTAATGCAGGAATTGCAAAGATTAATTGAAAACGGAGAATCTGAAACAGTGGAGTTTAAAGAATCCCTTAGTCTTAAAAATGAGATTGGTGAAACAGTTTCTGCTTTTTCAAATACCAACAAAGGAACAATTATCATTGGTATTAGTGATTCTGGGAGAATAATTGGTGTTGAAGTCGGAAAAAAGACCCTTGAAGGATTAGCAAATTACATCAAGCAGAATACAGATAATCATATCTATCCGAAGATGGAACTAGTTGAAAGCATAAATAATAAAAATCTGATTCTCATCGAAGTAAATGAAGCAAATGAAAAGCCTATATTCTTCAGAGGCAATGCGTATAGAAGAATCAGCAAATCAAATCATAAGCTGTCTGCTTCTGAGATAAGAAAGTTAGCGAAAGAGTCTGGTGAAAAGAATTATTGGGATGAGCAGATTTGTGAAGGAGCTTGTTTGGAGGATATAGATGAAGAGAGAGTTAAGTGGTTTTTAGAGAAAGCGAAAACAGAACGAAATTTTGATGTTGATCCAGGAACACCCCTTAAAGAGGCGTTGGAAAGATTGAGTTTAATAAAAAATGGAAAACTAACCAATGCTTCAATCCTGTTGTTTGCAAAAAATCCTCAAAAATTCTTTTTACAAGCAAGAATTAGATGTGCTAGATTTAAAGGAGTAGATACTTTAAATTATCTTGATATGAAGGTTATTGATGGTACTGTTACAGAAATAAGACAAGATGCCCTGAAGTTTATTATGCAGCATACAAAACATGCTGTTTATTTTGATGCAAATAGAAGGTATGATCAATGGGAATATCCGTTGAGGGCATTGGAAGAGGTTTTGACAAATGCTTTAGCCCATAGAGAATATAATACAAGTGAGGAGATTCAGCTTTCTATCTATGATGACTCTATAGAAGTTTGGAATCCTGGAGGATTACCAAATCAACTAACTTTTGATGATTTAAAGAAAAAACACAAATCAATTCCCAAAAACCCTTTAATAGCAGAGATGTTATTTTTAATAAGATACATCGAGAAATGGGGCAAGGGCACTAATAGAATACTAAATGAGATGAAAAAGCAAAAACTTTCAGAGCCAGAATTCCAAGGTATGTCCCATGGATTTGAAGTTGTTTTGACAGGACCAGGAGATGAATTTAAAGAACGAATTGAAAGGGAAACATTGAGCGTCTTGGAAATAAATGAAAGGCAGAAAAAAGCAATTGAATATATCAAAGAAAACCAAAACATATCAAGACAATATTATATGAAAATAAATGATGTTTCGCATACCACAGCACATAAAGAATTAAAAGATATGGTCAAAAAGAGAATCTTAATTGAAAAGGGAGCAGGAAAATATAGAAGATACAGGTTGACGCAAGGTTGACGCAAGGTTGACGTAAAAAAGGATTTAGATGATTTAGTAACTGAAAATATCCTAAAAAGAGTTGGCAAGAGGCGTGCGACAAGATACGAATTAAAATGAATGTCGGAATTATGTCTGAATTATGTCTGAATTATTGCTAAATATATTTAAAAAAATATGAAATTCATTTCAACAGCTTTCTCAATTATGTTTTCTTAATGGTAAATGAAGGCACAATATTCACAAATAAAAGATATAGGAGACACTTTAAGATAGGGAATGCTACAGCAAAAAGGGATTTAATGAAACTTGTAAAATTAGATTTGATTAAACAGATAGGGGTTGGGAGAGCAGTTAAATATAAAGGGAAATGACCTGGAAATTGAAAAAATGACCCGAAAAATGCTTTTTTCAATCCAGATGGCAGATTCAATTATTATAATCCAATATGCTATGTTTTAAATCAGCTCTAATTTATCCTTTGCCTGTTGCATCAAAGGCCATTAGCCATGCAATGGGAAAGAAAGGATTAGGAAATATTTGAATTCT
>JAYEPB010000138.1:0-8029 GCA_034723595.1 Nanobdellota archaeon | reverse complement strand
AAATTTCGTTGCGCACTCTTATTATAATCACAATGTTAGAAAAACTTTACGGAGGAAACGCAAGGATTGTGCTACGCAATTCCTATACACACTAAAGTGTGTAGTATCCTTGCTCAAGACAATGAAAAAGTTAAGATAATAAAGTTCTTCCAGGAATTATTTGGCAGGAATGCAGAAGAGTTATTTAGCATCCATATTAAAAGAATCCTTGAAAGATTTAGCATAAATCCTATACTAAAATCAGCAGATCTGCCATATCATAATCTCAGGAGAATAAAAAACATTGCAAAAAAAACAAAAATAATCCACATAACAAAACAAAGAGGAAGGGATATTTACCTTATTCGCTCATGGGAAGAGCCTGTTAAAAAACTTCTTGCGTTTTTTGATATTGAACCCAAATTTGATGAAGAAGAACATAAACATATAGTCATAAAACACTATTCTGCATTTCCATATTTGCAAACGCGCCTGCAAGACAATAATCAAGCTGAACTGGCAAAACTGAACATGAAATATTATCTTGAGAAAAAAGATCTTATCATAGATAAGCTTAAACATTATGATTTATCCGAACTTGCAGTCATTGGAGTGCTGACAAAACAAAAGCTAAGCAAATTAAACAATCCATTTGAAATCACAAGAAGAATAAATGACTGGAAGATAAAATATATCTACAATACAGACAGGATAGAAGGCAATGCCCTTACTGAAGAAGAAGTGCGCACGGTTTTGACAAAAGGGGCAGAAAGCGTAAAAAAGGAGAAGAAAGACATACTTGAAACAGTCAACTCAAGAACAGCTCTTGACAATATATTTGATACAACGCAGGAACTAAATAAAGAGTTCATAAAAATACTTCACTATTGCACGCAGCAGGGAATTGATATGAATCCTGGCGAATATAAAAAAGAAGAAAACTGCATAGTCAATAATTCTGGAGAATTAATGGACACAACAACACCATCGCAATTTGTAGAAGAAAGAATAGATGAAATGATTAAATGGTATAATAAGAATAAAGATAAATTGCATCCATTAGTATTAGCAAGTATCGCCCATAACCAGTTTTTGTTTATCCATCCGTTCACTGATGGGAATGGAAGAGTTGCAAGGCTTATATTCAATTTTATCTTAATAAAGCAGGGGTTTTTTCCAATAATTTTTTATAATGATGAAAAACAAAAGTATTATTTAGCATTAAGGCAATCAAAAGAAGGAGATATGAAACCATTTATCATGTATTGCTCTGATCTATACAGGGCGCAATTGGAGGCATTTTAAGATGTCATATATCACAGAATCTCACATCGAACAGGCAACGCTAGAAATCCTAAGTGACCTTAAATACACAATCATCTATGGACCAGATATTGCTCCTGACAGCAATAATCCAGAAAGGGATGCATGGGATGAAGTCATCCTAAAGCCAAGGCTAAAAGATGCCATTGAAAGGCTTAATCCAGGCATACCAAAAGAAGCGCAGGAAGAAGCGCTAAAAAAAGTATTAAGAACAACATCGCCAAATCTGATTAAGAACAATGAAAGATTCCATAATTTTTTGGTTAATGGGATCACAATTCCATGCAGAATTAAAGGAGAGATTAAAAAAATGGCAAGAGAGCTTTCTCAATATATAAAAACTAATACCTCAATTGACTGGAAACTAAGAGAAAGCGTAAGAGCTAAACTAAGAATTGGAGTCAAAAGACTTCTAAAAAAATACGGTTATCCCCCAGACAAGCAAAAGATGGCAAATGATCTTGTGTTAGAACAAGCAGAAGTATTATCTGATAGATGGGTAAACAAAGAAGAAGATACAGTAAACCTATACATCAAGGGAAATGTTCCTGAGATGGCTGTTGCAGAAAAATGTGCTGAGAAATTTAGCAAATAAAAAACCCCAAATAACCCAACATCCAATAAATCTAGAATCAATGTTGAGTCCTAAAAAAGAGAGTAGGGCTTTGGATTTTAGGGGAATAATGATTCAAAAGTGTTTTAACTTCAGAGAAATCTTCTTTTGATTCTATTTTATTATATAGATTAAAGTATTTCTCAAAGGATAGGTCGCTTATAGAAATAATATGATTTTTAACAGGCACAATAGTACGATATTTATAATGTGGATTTTTTCTAATTTCTGGTCTTTCAAAATCCAATACTTTCTGGATATTTGTAACCATCAATCTATATTTAAACATACCTTTATCATTAGATTTACTGATTACTGTCTCTTCAAGCAATAAGATATTCTTAGGTCTAATTCTTTTATAATCTATAATTCGGGATAGACCCACCCCATCATTATAAAGATCTCCAAAATGTATTAGACCCATAATTAGTTAGGAAGATTACTTAATTTATAAATCTTACTATATTCTCAGTATCTCCTAAGGAGATACTGTTTTTTAACACAATATTTATAAACATCCTCTCTTTAATCCACAATCATGTTACCATACATCTATTATCCTGAGATTCACATCTGGAAGCTGACTATTATGACATGGGGACTGATAGCAGCAATTGGATTCCTTGTCGCGACATTTATTGCCATAAGAGAGGCAAAACAGAAAAATGCTAATCCTGATCATGTATATAATATGCTTTTCATATTATTGATTGCAGGAATAATAGGTTCGAGGATATTTCATATTATTCTTCATTGGGGAGATTATTCCCATAATCTTTGGAAAATATTTGCTATCTGGGAAGGCGGCTTAGCATTCTTCGGAGGATTTGCGCTTGCAATTTCCTGTGCGATAATATATACAAGGATAAAAGGGCTTAATATCTGGGAATATTCAGACATCATAGCACCAAGCTTTGTTATAGGTCATGCAATTGGAAGGATTGGATGTTATATAGCAGATGGCGGACACATAGGGAAAGCAACAACAATGCCATGGGGGGTGTTATACCACGGAGAGATTGTGCATTCAACAAGTATATATTCTGCGCTCTTTCTCTTTTGCCTATTCGGAGTTCTTATGTATATAAGAAAAAAGGAGATATATACCAAAACAAGAGGCCTTCTTTTCCTTACTTATGCTATAATTTATGCAATCGGAAGGTTCATGATAGACTTGCTGAGGATTGACCAGATATATTTTGGACTTACAGCAACACAATATGGGCTGATTGCTGCATTTATATTATCTATTATATTTATTGCAATAAAGGTGAAAAATGGAAGAAAAAACAAAATCCCTCATAATTAACATATCACTTGTATTGATTATGGTATTACTAATCCTATTTTCTATCAGGATAGATTTCTTTTTTCCTGTTCCTGAAACAGGTCTGACTTCAGAGGATATCCCAAAACAGCAGGCTTTCATCAATACTTCAACAGGCACTAATCCAGGCGCACCAATTGACCTTATTGAATTCAGCGATTTTGGATGTGTGTACAGCAAGCAGACTTATCCAGAATTAAAGCAAATCCTTGAAAGATATGGTGAAACAATAAATTTCGTATTCAAGCATCTCCCTCAGAACAATCTGCACCCTAATGCGTTTGATGCAGCTGTGGCATCAGAATGCGCTCGCAATCAGGGAAAATTTATAGAATATCATGATGTTTTGTTTGAATCTGGAAAATTAGATTATGAATCATTCATATCGCTTGCAGAATCGATTGGGCTGGATATTGAAGAATTTTATTCATGCATACAATCTGGAGAAGAAACAAAAAAAGTGATGGCAGATATGAGGGAAGCTCAGGCAAATAACATAAGAGCAACACCAATATTCATAATAAATGGAGATATTATTATAGGTTCACAGGATTATGATTCATTAGAAGACGCTATTGAAAGACAGCTTGACCCTGAAAAGATAACAGAACAGATTTTAGGAGCAATGAACTGAGATGACAGCAACCATCCTTATACAGCTAAAAAAAGCATTCAGGCTGATGCTCAGGAAACCAGGATTCATAGCTTATGCTGCGCTGGCTGATATGATGTTCATCTTCACAATAACATTTTTCTCTTCTGCATTGTATGATAAGATCCTGGAGTATGTAATTGCAGCATCTTCGCTGACAGCAAAAAGCTCAGCACAGATAGGAAGCATAGTAGCATCCAGTAATACATTATATTCAGGAATATTATCTATCAGTGGAGTAAAAGAACTTGCATATGATATAATTATAATCAGCCTGCTGCTTGCATTAGGGACATATATAATATATTGCTTTTTCCAGTGTATAAGCTGGCATCTTGCAGGAGAACTAGCAGGCTCAAGGCGTAAATACCCTGAATTCATGAGTTCATTCCTTAAGATAAACATTATCTGGCTGGCAATATATGCATTATTCGGATTCATAAAGCTGGCAGCAGGATTCAGAAAGCAGATAGCTTCACAATCATATGCAGGAGATATATTTGACATCAGCATAATCATTCCGATATTGGCAGTTATATTCATATATTACGCAGGAATATCATACAGCAGAATTTTCGTGAAATGCAAAAAAGGTTTTGCTAATTTAGTAAGAACAGGATATAAGGATGCAGGATATATGATTCCGAGATACCTTACAATAGCATTGATTATTACAGCGATCCATATGATGCAGGTGATTATATTCAAATACAGCATAATAATGAGTGGGGTGTTATTTTTTGCAGCAGAACTGCCATCGTTTACATTTGCACGAATATTTATAATAAGGATTATGGAGGATAAAGATGAAAATAACTAAATTAATTTCAAGAATCTCAAAATGGAGCCAGGAACTGCTATTCACAAAGACAATGAGAACAATAAAGAAAAGTAAGAAGCAATTCTTTTTCATCTTGCTGTTTGATATTGTGATGATACTTGCTTTCATCATTATCAATATAATTGCAGATTTTATTTTTCCAAACAGTGGCATGGATTTTGTAGCAGGACTTTCGTCTATATTCTCAATGATATTTTTTGTCCTCATATATATATTAATATATTTCTTTATAATCATTGCAGCATATTCCTTTGTCAAATACTGCATACTTAACCTTATCAGCTCAATGTCCAAAAAGCAGAAGTTCAGCCTAACTAGATTAAAGGAATTTACATGGCTGAACATGAGGATAATAAGCATCCCTTTTATTGCCTTTATGATACTTGTATTTATAATAAGCCTGGTGATAGAGAAAAAATATGCATCAATGCTAGTGATCCTAATATTGCTGCCAGTGATGTTTTTCTATTATCCTTTTATGAATCTCTGCCAGTCGCTTTTCTATAAAGGCAAAAAACAGCCAGTAAGGAAAGCAATAGCAATGACTTTTCCAGGCATCAGGAAATACATAAGCATCTATGTGTCATCAATAATAGCCATTGCAGCATATTTGATTCTCTCAATGGCAGTCGCAGTTATCCTGAAATATATGCTTTTCAGAACAGAAGCGTTGTATTATGCATATTATCCAGGGTTCACTGCAGGGTATAATGTAATAACAATAATAGGGCTGTACCTGCTAATGTCTTTCAACAGGGTATCATTTTACAAGATAGTGGATACATAATGAGATCAAAGAAGTTTCTCAGCTTAAATCTACTAATAAGAGATTGTTCTGGTTAAATGATAGGGCTTATCATTTTTTAATTTTTCCTGCCCAATTAGCCATAAATGGTCATTAACATGAATAGAATCTATATAAGGAATTTTATTCTTTAATTTTTGTTTTATAATCTCAACAATCCAAATTGTATTCGCCCTTATTTCTATCTCTTCTTCACTATCTTTGTCAATCTGGATTTGACCATCAATCTTTTCAGCTAAATGATCTGAATAAGAAAAAATTCCTAGTCTTCTTAAAACAAAAGGCAATTTGTAATCTGCGCAAGCAGTTAATTCCTGAATATTTTTTAATTTGCCAAATCCCTGCCCATCAAAAGCCTGAAAGATATCAGAAACTAAAAGCTGAACCCGTTTATAAAAATAAACACGTTTTTCTTTGTAAATTGATTCGTCTTTAAATGAAGGGAAATTTTCAATGATTAAACTTAATAATTTATTTGAATCGCCATTAGCTTTTGCAACAAGATTTGTAAAATCTCCCTCAAATTTGTTTATTAAAGTATTTCCAATTGTTTTTATTATGTTAAGCCTTTCTTCAAATAAAGGAATTTTCACATTTCCTTCCAAGATGTTATTAAAATCTTCTTTGCTAATTTCAGAAAGATATTTTGCATCAAAAATAGGATACCCATTTTCAATTGCTCTCCCAAGAGCAGCAATCATGCCATATGCTCCATCAAATTCCTCAGAATTATAATTAATTTTCCATTTTGGGTCTCCCCAATAACTAAAGCTAATGGCATTAAATACTAATAAAAAACCTAATCTATCTTTATTTTTTAACTTTCTTATATTGAATGGCGATTCATTGAACCAATGTTTAATATGCTGATGATCAAAATAATCGCAAAACTCATCAACTTTATCGAGGTTTATTTTTATATGTTGAGAATTGTCAACAACAAATTTAGCAGATTCTACTATTTTATTCATATTAATCTACAAATATAATGCATTATAAAAATGTTTCCAAATAAAATTATTATACTCAGAAATGTCAATACTCCAACCTTAAGGTTGCAGATGTTGACATTTCTGGTCGAACTCCTCCAGAAGGATACTCCAACATTTATGTTGGGGAGGAGTTCATTCCAATGGAGCAATAAGCTGCTTGCCGAACCTGCTTAGCATCACTTTGACTTTTCCTTTTTTTGCATCTATATCAACCAGGTCTAAGTCCTTCAGCCCTTTTGACACCCTATTTCCATTGATATGATAAGAAATAAGAGGAAGACTCATGCCAATCTTTTTGCCAAGTTCTTCAAGGGAGTTGCAGCATTTTTCCTTATTCAATAGTCTCAGTATTGCAAGTTTTCTTTCACCGATAAAACGATAATAAGGATATTTCATGACAGGTAGATTAATTATTTCACCATCCCTGATTGTAAAAGCACTTATCCCATTGATAAAAGCAGCAGATAGGATTATAGAATTTGTGAGAGAGTTGCCTGAAACAGAGTTTATGATTAGATTATCTCTGCCATACTTTGCAGCTACCTTATATATGACTTTGCACACTTCTCTCACACCATTGCACGAATGGATATGCAGCATAGTTACAGGCACACCTAATCCCTCTATACTCTGCCTTGCTATGCCTGCGAAAGATTTTGTGCTATCATCAGCTAGCAGAACCATTATTTCTGGAGAATAGTCTCTAATTCCAAGGAATAAGCTGCCAATATCTTTGCTTAATGGAGCAATTATGCTATAACTATGATTTTTCATCAAATAATCAAAAATCAATCAAGTTATTAAAGGCTGTGTTTAGAAATTAAATCATTTAAATACTTTTTCTATAGCCATGTTATGCGCAATGACATAATTCTTACCCATTATTCTCCAATCAGCAAGTTTTGCAAGTTTTCTCGCCTGAATCTTGTTGACTACCCTATTATTATGCGTAAGGTTGGCAAACTTAAACATTATATGCGACAGATCCCTGACAACATCCTCATCAGGCACACCAAATCTTCTCAATACAAATATACCCCTGTCTTTTTCTTTTTCAGAATATTTTTGGATATACCTTCCAAAACCTGCAAGATCTGTTGTCACAGATGACACACCTAATGCTCCTGCTTCAAGAGGTGTATAACCCCAAGGCTCATAATAAGATGGAAATATTCCCAGATGTGATCCTTGCATGGATTCATAATAATTCAGGTCAAGCAGACCATCAGCTCCGCTAAGATATATAGGATAGAATATGACCTTGACTTTATCGTCTTCATTGTTATTGAGTCCTGCTTCCCTAAGATGCCTTAATATAATGTCATTTTCCTCATTGAGGTTATGTGTAGATACAGGTGGCAAACCTTTTTTCTTAAACTTCATCAGCTTCCGCTTAAGATCAGTTATAAATTCAGTTTCAAAAATAGGAGTCTTATTCAAATCCTTGCCAGAAAGTATAGCATAGCCTATATCCCTTTTGATATCTTCTATATTTTC